>JAGRHB010000029.1 GCA_020445245.1 Gammaproteobacteria bacterium | reverse complement strand
TCGCCATCGTTGGGGCAGTCGTGCTGGGAGCACTCAACCTGCCCTGGTTCAACAGGCTCTGCAATTGCCAGACAAGTGACGATGAATGGGATAAGAAGCGCGGAGCCGTTGGAACGCACTAGCGGAAATACCCATTGATGGTGACTGAGACGGTACCGCTGTAGCCGCCTTTGCGGCGAGCGGCTTGGCGTATTGGGCGGGCGTCGGCCCAGCGCGTATCTTCTTCGGGAATGCGCTGGCCAGCGCTGTGCGCCCCCTTCACCCTGGGCGCCAGCCATATGCACCGCCTGCAGCAAGCAGCATTAGCGCTGCGGATGAGGCGTCATTCGGTAAGCACCCAGTAAACCCCGTCATCAATCGCTCGATTTTCCCAGCCCGGCGAAGCTACTTTTGGTAGAATCAGCGCATGGAATCCGCTGCTGCTGCAATCGCAACCCAGCCTGTCGAATCACCTGAGAGGGTAGCGGAACTCGAAGACCTCGTCGCGCAGCAACGGCGCGAGATCCACTTGCTCAGAGAGAAACTCCACTACGCCCTGCATCGGCAGTTTGGCCGCAGCGCCGAGCGCTTCGACGCCGGCCAATCAGAACTGTTCGCTCCATCCACGGATGAGGACGTTGGTAGCGAGGACGAAGAAGGCACCACCGAGGTCGTGGTCCGGCGCAAGAAGGGCGGTCGGCGAAAGGCACCGGAGGATTTGCCGCGGGTACGAGTGGAGCACGATTTGGCGGAGGCGGACAAGCAGTGCCAATGCGGTGCCTGCCTCGCGCGTATCGGCGAGGAGACCAGCGAACAGTACGACGTGATCCCGCCGGTGTTTCGGGTGCTCGAGCACGTGCGTTTCAAGTACGCCTGCCCGGTGTGCAACGACCACGGCGTGACGACCGCGCCGAAGACATCGCCGGATCCGTTGCCCCGGCACCAGGTGTCGGCGGGCCTGTTGGCATGGCTGGGCACGAGCAAGTATGTTGATGGGCTGCCGCTGCATCGGGTGGCGGCGATTCTGGGCAAGCGTTTCGGGGTGAACTTCACCAGCACGACGCTGGCACAGTGGATGATCAAGGTCAGCGAGGAGCTGTTCGCGCCGCTGCTGGTATTGCTGGACAGCTACTTGTTGCAGGTGGATTACCTGCACGCCGATGAGACCACGGTGCAGGTGCTCGACGAGCCCGAACGCTATGCGTGGCAGAAGTCCTACTTCTGGGTGCGGGTCACCGGGGCGGGGCCACCGATCATCCGGGTGGACTACGCGCCCAGTCGTGCCGGTGTGGTGGCCGAGCGCCTGCTATCGGGTTTCAAAGGTTATCTGCAGAGCGACGCCTATTCGGGCTACAACGGCATCACGGCGCGCGCGGACGTCACAGCGGTGGGTTGTTTGGCGCATGCGCGGCGACGCTTCGATGCGGTATTGAAGTCAGTCGGTCAGCACAGCAAGCGGCCAGAGGCGATGCTGGCGCGCGAGGCGCTGACGTATATCCGCCGCTTGTATCAGATCGAGAAGACGATCAAGGGAATGCCGTCCGCGGAGCGCCTGCATCGGCGCCAGACCGAAAGTCAGGCGGTCCTCGATGAATTCGACCAATGGCGCAAGCGCCACCTCGAGCGGGCGGTGGCCTTCGGTGGTGCCCTGGCCAAAGCCTTCGGCTATCTGGGCAATCAATGGGCATCACTGATCCGCTTCGTCGAGGACGAACGCCTCCAGTTGGACAACAATCGCGCCGAGCGGCACATCCGCCCGATCGCCAACGGCAGAAAGGTCTGGCTGTTTGCCCGCAGCCAACGCGGCGCGCATGCGAGTGCGGCCTGGTACTCGATCGTTGAGACGGCCAAGGCGAACGGCCTGGAGCCGTACCATTACCTCCGCTGGTTGCTAACCGAACTGCCCCACTACCAGCAGCAGGGGCTCGCGCTGGATGCGCTGCTGCCTTGGAACGTGATGCCGGAACAGATCAAAGCGCCCGCGCAGGGATGGGGTTAACTGGGTGCTTACGTCATTCGCACATGTATTGGAATCGGGCCGCAATGGCCGAGCCGACGAATTGCCGTTACCCCCTGCCGCTGTCTCCCAACTTGAAGAAAGTTATCTGGTGGCCGATGTTTACCGGAGTGAAAAACCATTTGCCAGCTACCGGGTTACCGCACGTGTCGGTCCCAAACTGAGGCATCGACCATGAAGACCTGGGATCAAATCACAGCGGAATACCGGCAGCTCATCGAGGAGCGCGACAACCTCCTTGATCAGTCGCAGGGCGAACCAACGCCGGCGGAGCAAGGACGGCTGGAGATCATCGCCGGTTCCATCCTGAATCTTCTGCAAGAGCCAGTGGATCGGTATTTGGACAATCCATGATCGGCGACATTCGTTTCGTGGTTTGCTGCCAGTCGCCCCCAAGTGAGCGACAGCAATGGAACTGCGGAGAGACGCACTGCAAAAAAGAGCCGCCTCGCTGGGGCGGCTTCTTTACCTGGGCAACTGGCGCTTTGGCCACATCCTGCCATTCGCATGGGTTCGAGCGAATGACCGGTCCTATCAAACGAAGCAGACATCACCTCAGAGTAACGGCAGGCCTGCTTTCAACACGGAACGGACGGCCGCACAGCCAAAGGGTCAATGTCTGGTTCCGAAGTACAGCGGTCGTGCAAAGCGACGGCTCACCGACAGGTCTTCGGCCGGAGCGGTCGGTGGCGCCCTGCGCAGGCGAGGTCAGCTATGCAACGCACACCAGCCATTGGCTGGAGAGGCCGCTGAATGACCCCGTCGAACTTCGGCTATTGAGCGCTCACGGCCAAGATCCGGCAGTCGAGCCGTATGTTTCAGTGTTTTGAAACATGCAGATGGCGAATTCCGCGCTATTCCACTCCGCAATGACCTGGGCACGGCGCCTGAAACGCCTATTCGGGATTGACACCGAGGCCTGCCCGGCCTGCGGGAGAACGATGCGCATCATCGCTTGCATCGAGGATCCCGACGTATTCGAGAAGATCATCACTCACTCGGATGCCAAAGCGGCGAAGTCCGAAGCCACCCGACGGCCACCCTTCCGGGCGCCACCCCATCGGGGATCGTTCGACGAGACGGGGTAGCCTAGCATTGACTTCATATCGATTGTTCCGTCTGCGGCGCGGCGCCGTTGTCTTCAGCGCCAGCGTCGACCTGAGCAGTGCCTCGTCGAGCCGCCTTCCGGGATCGTCGATCAGGTTGGCGTCGATGTTTGGCAGCGGCGAAACGGGCGGCGATGCCGAAGGCGGGATCGGCGATACAGTGGCAATCGTTGCCATATTCCTTCTCGCGCGGAAATGCCGAGCGGGTTGGCGGCCATATGCTCCTGGATGGCATAGAGCCCGCGCGGTGCGGGACAGGTGTCCGCCACGGCGCTCCGTTCGCAAAGGGTGGTGGAATTGCGCGCGATGCGCAGCGACGGGAGGCGAACTTCCACCGCCGGCAGCATTCCGCGAGCCGGCTGCATCGTCATGTCGATCGAGACCGGCGAATCAGAACTGCTCCGCCTCCACCTCCAGAAAGGCCCTGCTCACATGCGCCCCGAGACGCATCGAAAACCCCTCCCAGTCGCCAAACGACGACAGGGCGTCACCGACAGCCGGCTTCATCTCGTAGTCGGCCATGCCCTCGTGGTACAGCTCGCGCACCTTGCCGAGCAGTGTGTCGAGGTAAGTCCGATACGCAATGACCGCATCCCTGCCACCGATCGGACCGTGGCCGGGTATGTAGTGCGCGACGTCCATTGCGAGCAGCCCGTCGATCGCAGCGACGTTGCCGGCAAAACTCGAATCCGCCTCCATAAGGCCCAT
Organism: Gammaproteobacteria bacterium; assembly: GCA_020445245.1. The sequence continues at coordinate 7,876 of JAGRHB010000029.1, read as the reverse complement.
CAGGCCATTGCGCACGATGTCGCCGGTGAATAGAACACGTTTGCTGACGACCTCGATCATGACGTCGTTGTCGCTGTGCGCGTGCCCGGGATGGTGGATGCGGAACGTCGTGCCGCCGATGACGACCTCGTCGCCGTCGCTAACCGTTTTCGTCGGTGCGACGACGCTCCGCCCGTTGGCTGTGCCGTTGGTCAGGCGCTGTATCTGTTCCAGCCAGCGCAGCCCCTCGGCACCCACAACGCGTGCCTTCATCACCGGATGGGCGTAGATCTCAATATCCGGGTAGATGCGCCTTACACCCTCGTTGCCCAGCCAGTGGTCGCCGTGGGCGTGCGAGTCGAATACCGCGACCACGGGCTTACCCAGCACCGCGTCCACCGCGGCCGCGATCTGTTCACCCGCCCAGGCGCTGCCGCCCGGATCAAGCACGACGGCACCTGCGGCGGTATCCACGATTGCGACATTGTTGCGAAAGCCACGGTTGTTCTCGTCGGGCAGACCGAGCGGCCCGTAGATGACGTAGACGCCGTCCGTAACCAGCACCGGCGCAAACGACGGAATGTCAGAGCCCGCCGCACCGGGCGACATGGCGATCGGCGCCGCGATCAGTAGGGTGGCGCGCAAAACCGCCAGGGAATGTGAGGTAATGTCCATTGATCGGTCACCTCTGTATGCCGACGCTGACATGCATGAGCATGCACTCGCCATGCCGCCAATCGAACCTTGCGTTCAACAATCGTCATCGGACTCTACGGCGCCGTCCTGTTGGACGTGTCGTGTCCTGATGAACATCATGTGACCGATGCGTTCGAACTGCTCATCCAGCGCCCGGTCGACGATGTCCTCTTCGAGTCCGTCGAAGATGGTCACGCGGCCACGGTTTTCGGCGAGCAATACGGCCTCGCTCGGATTCAGTAGGGCATTACGATAATAGCCGCCCTCGTCGGCGGCCGCGGCCTGTCCGAGCCCGGCCGCCAGGGCGACGACGGCGACGATCCTCTGATAAGACACATTGATGGTCGACGTCATGGATTTGATGGGTTGGGCTTGCGTTTTCATGCTGGTTGTCTCCTGGTCTATCTGTTCCCTTGGCAGGTGCCTGCGCGCGGACTCCAACCCTTGCAAGGTGCATCCGGGGCGATCGTCGTTGTAGGTCACTTGCCACCTGACCTAAGGTTTATGCAGCGACCGCCGGCACGACATGACCGAACCCAAATGCTTTGACAACGCTTATCTAACGGAAATATTTTTCATAATATTCATGGTGTTAATGATCACCTTCTGGAACTTTTGACCATGCAGCACGCAACCGTCGATGGCGATTCTGCGCCGGCCAGCCTCGTGATCGCGGGCTGGACGCTCGACGAAGACCGCCATTGCCTGGTGCGGAATGCCGAAGAACGCAGACTCGAACCGAAAGCGACCAGGCTGCTCGGCCATCTGGCCCGACATGCCGGTCAGCCACTCAGCCGCGAAGAGCTGCTGATGGCGATATGGCCGGACATGGTTGTCGGCGACGAGGCTCTGACGACGGCGATCAACAAAATTCGGCGTGCCTTCGACGACGACCGGCGCGAGCAGAGCGTGATCGAAACGATCCCGAAGATGGGTTACCGTCTCGTTGCGCCGGTCGGGCAGATCCAAACGGCTGCGGCGGAGGACGGACGTCCGGCGGCCGCGCCGTCCATCATGCCCGGTCCCACTGCCAGCATGCACCGGTCGTCCAGGGTCGTCGCGGTGGCCGTCATAGGGTTCCTGCTCCTGTCGGCGGTGCTGGTCGCGTGGTATCTCCAGCCCGGAAACGGCGACGACGCCTTGCTGCCCGCTCCGCCGCCCGACGGACGCCCGGTCACCACCGTCAGTGTGCAGGCGTTCGAGGTGATCGGCGACGACCAGGCACAGCAGTATTTCGCCCGCGGCATCACCGCCGACCTGATTGCCCAGCTGTCACGGCTGTCCGGCCTGCAGGTCGTCGCCGCAATAGCCGAACCGAATCCCGCCGATGGTGCGAATCGATACCGGGTCTGGGGTGCGGTCCACCGCGATGGCCGGATGCTCGATATAGAGGTCCGTCTGGTCGAATCTGCATCAGGACGTCAACTCTGGGCGCAGCGCTATGAGCGACCGTTCGACGATCTGTTCGACATTCAGCAAAACATAAGCACCCAACTTGCCGAAGCACTGTCGCTGCGCCTGAACGAAACCGAAATCAAGCGCATCGCCCACCGCTACACTGCATCGGTCGACGCCTACGACCTGTTTCTGCGCGCACAGTCTGAACTGCTCGTACGCAGCGCATCGAACAACGAGCGTGCACGCGACCTCTATCTGCAGGCAATTGCGCTGGATCCTTCGTTCGCGCGGGCGTACGGCGGACTGGCCCTGATCTACGCAGGAAATTACCGCAACCAGTGGGAGAGCGAACGCAATCGCGAACGCGACCTGGATCAGGCACAGAAGTTTGCCTACTCAGCGAAGCAGATAGACCCGACCCTGCCCGAGATTCACTGGGTGCTCGGTTACGTGAAGATGCAGCAGCGCCGGCACGACGAGGCGCTGGCGCATCTCGATGACGCGCTCCACCTGGATCCCCGCTTCGCTGATGCGCTCGCGCTGAAAGGAGGGATCATGACCTACACGGGCCGGCCTGCTCAGTCTGTTGCGCTACTGCGCGAGGCGATGCGGCTGAACCCGGGGGCCGGGTATCTCTATTTCATGACCCTCGGCCGCGCCTTCTTCTTCCTGCACGACCACGACCAAGCGCTGATCAATCTGCGCGAAGCCCTGTCGCGCAATCCGGTGAGTCTCGAGGTGCGGGTATACCTGGCAGCGACGCTGCTGCTCGCCGGCGAACACGAGGACGCCGAGTGGCAGGCCGAGGAGATCCGGTCTATCGATCCCGATTTCAGGATCGCCAGGATGTTGGAGACCTATCCACTGGTCGACGCCGAACTGCTGACGCAGCTGACATCGCCGCTGGTCAAGCTGGGTTTCTGATTGTCGAGAGCAACAGCCGAGGCACAGCAAGACAGGGACCTGCGACACAGGCGAAGTCTCTCGCGGACACCGTCAACTCTGGCTGATGGTCCACTCCTGACCGAGCAATGCACCGGTAAGCAGCACCACGCCGTTCGGCATGACGCGAAAGCGCGCGGCATCGACCGGGGCAATCAGGGTCAGACTGCGATGTCGTATGTGTCCGCATCCCGTTACCTCCGCTCAGGAAACCGACAAGCGGCTGCTCCTCTAGCTTTCCCGGCCAATGACAGGTAACCAGTCCATCGCAGTCGACAAGGGAACCTGCACCCTAACGGCAGCTCCGGCCGACAAGTGTGAATTGGCCTTTCGGCAGCTTGCAAGGTACGGCAGTCGTTCAGACGGCTGCAGTCAAGAGTTGGGGGGGGTGGCTGCTCCTGGCCGGATGCACGCGTTTGTCGTGGCGCCGGAAAGCGGCCGCACGAGGCACGGTACCCGTGATGGCGCCATCGAGCAGCCACAATCACTGGTTCAGATCTCGGTTTGCTCCGAGATCTCCAGTGCGTCATCGACCTCTATCCCAAGGTACCTCACGGTGCTTTCCAGCTTGGTGTGGCCAAGTAGGAGTTGGACGGTCCGTAGGTTCTTGGTTCGCTTATAGATCAGCGTCGCCTTGGTCCGCCGCATGCTGTGCGTGCCATAGACCGTCGAATCGAACCCGATGGCGGTGAGCCACTGCTGGACGATCCGGGCATACTGACGCGTCGAGATATGCGGCGAGTTTGCCAGACGACTGGGAAACAGATAGTTCTCCGCCTTCAGATTCGCCGTTTCAATCCATGCGGAGACAACCGACCTCGTCGGCTCTGTCAACTCAAACTGCACCGGCCTTTGCGTTTTCCGCTGCACGACCATGGCTCTGGGCAGGATCTGATCGGCGTGCATCACGTCCCGAACCCGTCGACTCACCAGGTCACAGCCGCGTAACTTGCTGTCGATTGCCAGGTTGAACATGGCCAGATCGCGGATTTGGTGTTCGGTCTGGAGGTGGAATCGAATGGCCCAGATATCCTTCGGCTTCAAGGGCGGCTTTTGGCCGACCAGCTTGCCTTTGTTCCAGGGTTCGTGGGCGTGATGGATTTCCATGTCAGGCTCCCTCGTAGTGGATGGGAGTCTGATTGTGTCGCCGAGTCGCGGGTGGCCGCTTTCAGGCGCTCGGCTCAGCTCGCACAACCAGCCGAACGGGTGCCTTTCCCCTCAATTGGTCCACGATACCCCAAAGGTAATGAGAAGGTATATACTATTTCAGTACTTCTCTGCTGGAGACAAGCCGTGCCGAAACAAGCTGTGTTCACGATGAAGCTGGAGCCTGAACTGCGCGATGAGTTCATGGCCGAGGCCGAGGCCTCGCACCGCCCGGCGTCCCAGGTCATGCGCGAGCTGATGCGCGAATTCGTGCAGCGCCAGCGCGAGGCCCGCGAGTACGACGCCTACCTGCGTGGCAAGGTCGAAGCAGGTCGAGGGTCGATGCGTGCCGGCCAGGGTCGCACTGACGATGAGGTCGAGGCCGAGTTCGCCGCACGCCGCGCCCAGGTCGATGCCCAGTCGTGAGGGTCATCTGGACGCCCGAGGCGCTACAGGATCGCATCGACATCTGGGACTACATCGCTGCCGAGAGCCCACAGGCGGCCGCCCGGATGGACGAGCGGTTCAGCCAAGCGGTTTCCCCGCTGACGGATCACCCGCGGATCGGCCGGCAGGGGATGGTTCCTGGCACGCTGGAGCTGATTCCTCACGAGCACTACCGTCTGGTCTACGAGATCGACGGCGATACGGCTTGGATCCTGGCCCTGGTTCACACGTCTCGGCAGTGGCCGCCGGTGCACAAATGAGTGCGTTTCGCCGGTGGCCGGTAAACCAAATGCTACTTGCGTTGACTCGGGTTGAGTCAGATCGACCATCGTAGATGTGTTGATTCTTGCTGGCAGCGCAATAAAGAAGCTGCCGCTCAGTGAGCTTTGCCGGCCCACGACCGGTTACCAGTTCATTGCGGTCGCTGTCAGGTTTGATTCCCAATGGCCGCTCAGGCCGACGACCTGCCAGTGAGCAGTCCCCTCGAATGACCGCTGTACTTTGCGTACCTGACATTGAGCTCTGACTGCTCGATCGGCAGCAATGGTCGCGTTGCTGCCGGTCGCGCGATCACAAAGCAGACATTCAACAGGATTTCACCATCACCATCCGCTAACCGGCCGGATGCGGTCATTGCCGGCCCTGATCCCCAACGACCGCATTGGCCGAAGACCTGTCGGTGAACCGTCGCTTTGCAGGACCGCTGTATTTCGGAACCAGACATTGACCCTTTGGCTGTGCGGCCGTCCGTTCCGTGTTGAAGGCGGACCAGTAGCCTCGCAGCGAAATGTCTACTCCGCTACACGGGAGCGGCCATCCATTCGTACCCGCACGAAAGACCGGATGTGGCCGGGAGCCGCGATCCGCGGTTCTCGCCGAAAGCGGTCGCTGGATAAACTGACGTTCGGCGAATGGCAGCTATTCGGAGCCCATCACTGCAGTCAGGACCCGGCCATGAACTGCTTTTTTTGCCTTCTCCGCACCGGTCGTTTGAGCTGCTGCTCTAAACTGATTCCAGCCAACCACGCCAGTCAGCCCTTTGAATGTCTTTCTACCGCCGGAACCACGATGTCCGATCAACCGGGCCTGCCCGCTCGTTTTCCCTTCGAACGCGAATTGCTAACGTGCAGATTGTTGACCCAACGGTAGCGCGCTGGGTCTTCGCGTAGCAGGAACGCTTTAATTTCTTCGCGTTTTGCTGGGGCCGCACGAAGAAAAATGCCCCGTAGATCGGAATCTATCGAGCGCTCGGTCGCGCCACGCTCGATAGCCTTGGCATACCATTCTCGAGCAATGTCGTAATGACCGAGTTCGAAGTTAACGGCGCCCAGTAGAGTGCAGGGGCGAAAGTCTTCCGATGTGAGTGCGTGGGCCTGATTGCCGAATTCCAAGGCTTCATCCAAGCGTTTCAGATCGCGCATGACTCCGCCATGGGTAGTTGCGATTGCCGACCTCAATTTGGGCGCTTTTTGCCGCTCAGCGGGAATCGAGGTCAGCAAGTCGTGAGCTTTTCTGGCCTCACTGCACTTGCGGTAGTGGCCGCTAGCGTTCACCGCGTTCCACGGGTCGTTTGTTCGCCTATACTCGCCCGAGTAAAACTCCGCTTCACGCTCGTGGAAAGCTGCCCGGAGCATCTCCGAGAAGTAATCTCGACCCTCGGTCGTCATCCACAGTACGTCGTCGTCCGTGAGCCGTTTGCCGTCATCAAAGCGATGGAGGATGTTCATCAGTTTAGGAAAGTGTTCCTGCTCGATGAACATATCGATGCCGTAGCGGGCTCGAAGCGCCCGATTTTTCATCTTTGCGATGTACTTCGGATCACTCTCCCGTGCCAAGCGCTCCGCCTCCTTCTGCGCCAAGTATTCTGCCTCGCGCGCCTTCTGTTCGGCGGCCTTGGCCAGCATGGATGCATGTTTGGCCTGCCTTTCAGCTTCGACTACCTGCTCGCGCTTGGCTTGTTCAGGTGCAGCGATTTCCCGGAACATTTCATACGTGATCTCGCCACGCGCGAGTTGCCCAAGCGCTGTGAGGCCCAGTTGCTGAAGATAGTCAAACCCGTTTGTTGTGAGCGGGCGGCCTTCCTGAAGTTTGTCGAGTATGCCGCGCAAACGGCTGGCTGGGATGGTGCTGCCAGGGAGGTCGTTTACGAAGTAGCGTTGGGGAAGATCGGTTGGATTCGGTAACGCCATGCGGAGCCTTGATCTACCTTCAGTCTCTTCGAAAAGCATCGTAATGATAAACAAATATGACCCAAGAAAACTTGTTTGGCGGCTTCACAAGCGATTGCTGTTCTTCCCGACGCTAGCACCTGAATGACTAGCCTGGGTCGACAACCGCCGGATTGTGAATCAGAAAGCTGCCGTTCGATGGGATTTTCTCACTGACGACCGGTAAGCATTTCATTGCAGCCGCAACCAGGCCGGACTCTGAACGACCGCTCCGGCCGATAGTGTGAATTTGCCTTCCGGCAGCTTGCAAAGTCCATCAGTCGTTCGGATGGCTCCAGCCCGGGGTTGGCGACCGGCCGGTCATGGCCGTGCCCGCCCACCACCGTTGGGTTGGCGAATGTCTGCTTCATCGCTGCAGCAGACGTTCACTCAGCAACCCGCGGATGACGGCTCGAGGTCGCCAGCAGCCATGACAGCGCCTTTCCGGGACATGACCAGCCAGGGTCGAACGCACCCACCAGACCACCAGTTCAGGAGAACATGACTGCCAGCGCAGTGCCCCTCAGAGAACACCGGCTCCGGACTGGCGATGGCCCAATACCTGCCCGATCACCTTGCGGTTGGTCCACGAGGTCGCGCGGCGGGCCGCCTGTGCGGCAGTCAGCCAACGGTACTGTCGGTGTTCACCGGCGTTGAGATGGATGGTGCGGCGCGACGGCAGTTCGAGGGTGAACCAGTGCTCTCGATTGACGTGGACAGTAGGCGCGTAGCGTTCGCGCCACGGCGGGATGATCGCAAATCGCTCACCGCAACGCAGGTCGACCAGCCGGCTGCCAGCCTCCAGGCCGGTCTCTTCGGCGAGTTCACGTGCCGCGGCGGCCTGTGCCGATTCGCCCCACTGCAGCGACCCGGTGACCGACTGCCAGAAGCCGTGTGGACGGCTGCGCTCCATCAGCAGCACCTCGCCGGCGCGGGTGTAGACCAGCACCAGCACCGACTCGGGTCGCTTGTAGATCTGCCCGTCCAGGATGGCGTCAGCCTGCGCCGCCGGGCGTCTCGACCTGCGGTTTGCGTACCCGCAGGTGCAGCTCGCGCAGCTG
>JAGRHB010000298.1 GCA_020445245.1 Gammaproteobacteria bacterium | reverse complement strand
CAATAGATCAATGTCGGTGTTCGGCTTGCTGAATCCAACAAGCCATAATACGGCCAAGCGATAATTCCCATTGTTGGCTGATACAGCCCTCTCCACCTGTGATGCTAATACGACGTAGCCCTTGGGAGCATCACATGGCGATTCCCTATAACTCTATCACGATCAGACACCTAACTCTCTTTTCATGTCTGCTATCAGCTATCTTGAGCGCTGGATGTGCTACGTCAACCGTTGTCCCCTCTCCCGTTGAACCAGAGGCTGAAGCCGCACCACCCCCGTTGCCAAGCGACTGGGTGCCGGTTGCCCGCTACGATCGGTACACGCTGGTCGAGCTGACACCCCAGGCTGCCCAGCACAACCTCCTGCTGCAAGTGGTCGATGTATCCATGCTAGCAACATTACATGCGACGGTGGGGGATGGTCTGCGCTATGTGCTGCAACGCTCTGGGTACTCCTTGTGTGATGACGCCCCCGAAGTGGCCGCGCTCTACGAACTCCCTCTGCCGGCAGCCCATCTGCAGCTTGGGCCGATTTTCCTCCATGACGCCTTGCTGACCCTGGCCGGGCCAGCCTGGGAGCTGCAGGTCGACGACCGAGCACGGCAGGTGTGCTTCACGCCGATCCTGGAGGCACTGTCATGACACTTCAATCCGGCATGCATTCCCATCGTGGCCGGTTGCTGAAGGCTGCCGCGATTGCCTGGCTGCTGTTCATCAGTGCCGCCGTCGTCATTGATCATGTGGCCCTGTCCCGGTTGACCGACGACATGCAGTCGAACACCCTGGAGCCCAGGCTCACGCTGCAGGATCACCGATTGAGCGAGTTGGCCCAGCACGTGGAAGATGTACTGGATCAACCCGAGCCCGTCACTCCCGCTGACATTGCTGTGATCCACCAGGCCCTGGAAGCACGGCTCGCCGACATGGAACAGGCAGTTTCCACCCACGCCGACATCGCACCGCTGGAGAGCCGCCTGGATCAGTTCGAGGCGCGCCTGCAGGAGGCTCGCCGAACGCTGCTTCCCGCTGCGTCACCTTTACAACGCCCGGCCCCAGCTAAACCCATCGTCACTGAACCTCCGTTTCTGGTGCTGAGTATCGAGCTGCGTGGCGGGGAGCGTTTTCTTTCCATCGCGCCCACCGATCCTCAATCACTGGCTGAGGCCAGGGTGATACGCCCCGGCGAAACCGTGGGCGGATGGCTGCTTGAAGCGATCAACGGCAACACTGTCGTATTTCGTGTCGATGGCCAGGCGCGGCAATTGACCGTGCCATAGGAGGCCACCGTGAAGTCCTATATGACTCCCGTTCTGGCGGCACTGACTATTTCCCTGACTCCCGTGTTCGCGCTTGCCCAGAGCGCTCCCAGCACTAATTCGCGGGTGGTGCAAAGCCAGGAGCGCACGGCCAGCGACGCGGTTCTTGATGAACGCCTGGCAAGGGACTGGGGGCTACAAGCCGATGAGTGGGCGCGGTATCAGCAGTTGATACAAGGGCCGCTGGGTATCTACTCACCCAATCTTGATCCGCTCACCGCCCTGGGTATCGAAGCCCGCACTGATGAGGAACGACGCCGCTACGCAGAGCTACAGGTGCAGGCCGAAGCTCGCCGCGTTGAGAAAACGCTGGCCTATCAGCGGGCCTATGATGCAGCGTGGCAACGGCTGTACCCCACACTCCAACCTGTTGACTTGACTGACACGGGCAGTGTCAGCACCGGTGCCAGCCCGTCAGTACGGCTGGCAGTTTTCGTCAAAGAGGGGTGCCCGGCCTGTGAGCAGCAAGTCCAGCAGTTGCTGACCGAAGACGCTGCGTTCGATCTCTATATGGTCGGCAGCCGCCAAGAGGATGCACGCATCCGGCAGTGGGCCGCGCGGATGGGGATAGACCCGGACAAAGTACGGGAGCGCGTCATCACCCTGAACCACGATGCGGGGCGCTGGCTGTCGATCGGTGTGCAGGGTGATCTGCCCGCTGTGGTGCGCGAGGTCAACGGGCAATGGCGGCGTCTGTGAACATTCGTCATCTGGTGGCCGTTTGCCTTGGCGGGCTGGCTTTATCGTCTGCCATGGCCGAGACACGGGAGATTCCGCCGCCGGCCTACCAACTGGCCGCCCATGAAGCCGGCGTACCTTCCGCCGTATTGTATGCCATCGCCCTGCAGGAAAGCGGTACCCACTTGCGCGGCAAGCGGATTCCCTGGCCGTGGACGCTGAATGTCGCTGGCCAATCGCGACGGTTCGCGACCCAAGAGGCTGCCTGCTCCGAACTGCGAAGCGCCCTCAAGGCAGGGCCAGATAGGCGCATTGACGTGGGGCTTGGACAGATCAACGTCGGCTATCACGGTCATCGCGTGGAGCACCCTTGCGATCTCCTCGATCCGTATCGAAATCTCACCATCGCCGCCACCATCCTGCGTGAACAATACAGATCGGGAGAAGACTGGCTGCCGGCCATTGGTCGCTATCACCGTCCGGCTGGTGGCGTTCCGGCTGTGCGCTACCGCCGCGTTGTTCGTCAGCACCTGTCGCGCGTTCACGGTGCCCCGGCATCCCTGACCAACCCGAGGAGGTGATCACCTTGAAACGTCGCTTGCAAGCATTGTGCTGGCTGCTGGGGATGGCGAGCCTTATGGCCTCCGCCGATGACACCCAGCTCATCGTCGTTGAAGACCGGGGCGGCGTTTCCGCGCTGCTGTACTACCAGGCATTGGATTTACCACCGATGGACGCTCCCGTCCGTCCACCAATGCGTGATGAGGAACCTGTGGCTCCAACCCAGCCCTTCAGCGAGGCAGACATGCTGCCGGCAAAGTCAGCGTTACTTTCGCCGGGCAGGGTGGAACGACGATCGATTCAGGCACCGGGACTCCGCCCCCTATTCCTGGTGGGCGACGACGAGTACTCCCATGCGTGGTTGCGCCGTCGAGCAGACAACTTGCAGGCATTGGGCGCCGCAGGTCTGGTGGTCAACGTTGAAACAGCAGAAGACC
>JAGRHB010000297.1 GCA_020445245.1 Gammaproteobacteria bacterium | reverse complement strand
GGCCAGAGTTACTGGCAGGCCTCGCAGTCCGGGTCGAGGATGCTGCACGCCTTGGGCGTACTGCCGGCATCTGCCGCAGACAACGCCTGGTAGCTGCCACCGACCGCGCTCAGCTTGTTGGCCCGGCTGGTGTCGTCCATGGTCGATTTCTCGACGTGTGTGGCACCCATCGAGCGCAGGTAGTAAGTGGTCTTGAGGCCACGCACCCAGGCCAGCTTGTACAGATTGTCGAGTTTCTTGCCGGAAGGCTCGGACATGTAAAGGTTGAGGCTCTGGGCCTGGTCGATCCATTTCTGGCGGCGGCTGCCGGCCTCGACCAGCCAGCGCGGATCGACCTCAAAGGCCGAGGCATACAGTGCCTTGAGGTCTTCCGGGATGCGGCTGATCGGCTGTACCGAGCCGTCGTAGTACTTGAGGTCGTTGACCATCACCGAATCCCACAGTCCGAGTGCCTTGAGGTCGCGCACCAGGTAGGGGTTGACCACGGTGAACTCGCCAGACAGGTTCGATTTGACGAACAGGTTCTGGTAGGTCGGCTCGATCGACTGGCTGACGCCGCAGATGTTCGAGATGGTCGCAGTCGGGGCAATCGCCATGGTGTTCGAGTTGCGCATTCCGACCGTGGTCACGCGTTCGCGCAGGCTATCCCAGTCGAGCGTGCTGCTGTCGTCCACCTGCAGGTAGGTACCGCGCTGTTCTGCCAGGCGGGCCAGCGAGTCGATCGGCAGGATGCCCTGGCTCCACAGTGAGCCGTCGAAGCTCTGGTAGCGGCCACGCTCCTCGGCGAGGTCGGTCGAGGCCTGAATCGCGTAGTACGACACCGCCTCCATCGAACGGTCGGCGAACTCGACGGCCTCCTGGCTGGCGTAGGGCAGGCGCACCTTGTACAGCGCGTCCTGGAATCCCATTATCCCCAATCCCACCGGGCGGTGGCGCAGGTTGGAGTTACGCGCCTGCGGCACGCTGTAGTAGTTGTACTCGATGACGTTGTCGAGCATGCGCATGGCGGTACTGACGGTCTTCCTGAGCTTGTCGAGATCCAGGCCGTCCTCGTTGGTGTGGGCGGCCAGGTTCACTGATCCGAGGTTGCACACCGCAATCTCGTTGTCGTTGGTATGCAGGGTAATCTCAGTACACAGGTTGGAACTGTGAACCACGCCTATGTGTTGATTGGTGTAACGGATGTTGCATGGGTCCTTGAACGTCACCCAGGGGTGGCCGGTCTCGAACAGCATGCCGAGCATCTTGCGCCACAGGTCGTTGGCCTTGAGCGTCTTGGCGACATTCATCTCGCCGCGCGCAGCCTTTTCCTCGTAGCGTGTATAAGCCGCCTCGAATGCCGCACCGGTGAGGTCGTGCAGATCGCCGGTCTCGTCGGGCGAGAACAGTGTCCAGGGGCCATCTTCGGCGACACGTTTCATGAACAGGTCCGGGATCCAGCTGGCGGTGTTCATATCGTGCGTGCGCCGACGGTCGTCACCGGTGTTCTTGCGCAGATCGAGAAACTCCTCGATGTCCACGTGCCAGGTTTCGAGGTAGGCGCACACTGCACCCTTGCGTTTGCCGCCCTGGTTGACCGCGACCGCGGTATCGTTGGCCACCTTGAGGAAGGGGACCACGCCCTGGGACTTGCCGTTGGTGCCTTTGATATGGGCGCCCATGCCGCGCACGCGGGTCCAGTCGTTGCCCAGGCCACCGGCGAACTTGGACAGCAGCGCGTTGTCCTTGATCGAGCTGTAGATGCCGTCGAGGTCGTCCGGCACTGTGGTCAGGTAGCAGCTGGACAGCTGTGGACGCAGCGTGCCTGAGTTGAACAGCGTCGGGGTCGAGCTCATGAACTCGAAGCTCGACAGCAGGTCGTAGAACTCGATTGCACGGCCCTCACGATCGATCTCGTTGATTGCAAGCCCCATCGCAACGCGCATGAAAAACGCCTGCGGGAGTTCGAAGCGTGTGCCCTGGGAGTGGATGAAATAGCGGTCGTACAACGTCTGCAGTCCGAGGTAGGTGAACTGCAGGTCGCGTTCCGGCTTGAGTGCCGCGCCAAGCCGCGCGAGGTCGTACTGGGTGAGGCGCTTGTCCAGCAGTTCGAGGTCGGCGCCGCGCTTGATGTAGTTGGCGAAATAGTCACTGTATCGTTCGCCCATTTCCGCCTGGGTGCTGATGCTGGTATCCATGCCGAGGAAACCAAGCGCCTCGCGGCGCAACATGTCCATCAGCAGGCGTGCTGCGGCGTGCGAATAATTGGGCTCCTTCTCGATCAGCGTGCGCGCGCTCATCACCAGCGCCTGCGACACATCGCGCTCTTTGACCCCGTCGAACAGGTTGCGGCAGGTGTCGTCGAGGATGGACTCGACGGTCACGGCCTCGAGTCCACTGCACGCCTCGCCGACCAGGCGGCGCAGGCGTTCGACGTCGAGCGGCTGGGTGCTGCCGTCGGCTCGCACGATATTGACCAGGTGCTCTGGCTTGGCCGTCTGCTTCTTGGCCGCTTCTTCGCTGCGTTTGCGCTTCTGTTCCTCGCGATAAAGAACGTAGGCGCGCGCAACCTTGTGCTCGCCGGAGCGCATCAGCGACAGCTCGACCTGGTCCTGGATGTCCTCGATGTGGATGGTCCCGCCGGCCGGATTGCGTCGGAACAGGGCCTCGCTGAGTTGTTCGGTCAGGGCCTGGACCAGGTCGTGTACGCGACGTGAGGCGGCTGCGCTGCCACCTTCGACCGCAAGGAAGGCCTTGGTCATCGCGACTGCGATCTTGTTGGCGTCGAAATTCGTTACCTTGCCGTTGCGCCGGATCACGCGCAGGCCGCCGGGTGCATTGGCGCGGATATCGGGAGTCGCGTCTGCCGCGGTGGTCTTGCCCGGGGGAACGGCAATGCTGTCCGCACCGCCATTGGATTGCGTGATTTCGGTCGCCATTAGGCTCCTCCTGAGATGGTGTTGTTCTGTGCGGACAGGACCGCGTTGCGCGATCAGGCAGGGTGCTGCCGGGATACTGCGAGGC
>JAGRHB010000296.1 GCA_020445245.1 Gammaproteobacteria bacterium | reverse complement strand
TACCTGGGAAGGCGCAGAACGGGAACAACTGCGCGAACACAGGGCGGCGGAGTACGACGCTTTCTACCGCGACCCGGTGCACAACCGTCCCGCCGGTGCCGAACCGCTGGCACTGTTCGGGGCGCGAGTGGCAGCAGTGTTCGACCACTTGGTCAAGACCTATCCCGGTGAGCACCTGCTGGTGGTGTGTCATGCCGGAGTCATTCGCGGCACCTTCGGCCATGTCACCCAGTCGCCACCGGTCAACTGGTACCGTACCGAAGTCGACAACGCGGCGATCACGCGCTTCGTGCACGATCGGCGCGGTGCGCACCTGGTGGCGCACAACTGGCGGCCAAGCCTGTAAACTGGCCCGCAGCACGCATGCCTGTGCATGCAAAACTGTCCCGCCATCTGTGGAGCACGCCATGGCCTTCGCCCGCCTTGCCTTCCGGACGCTGCTGATACTGCTGGTCCTGCTCGTCGTCATCGGTCTGCTGCTGCCGTCGTCGGCGACGGTCGAGCGCAGCATCGTGATCGATGCACCAGCCGCAAAGGTGTTTCCCCATGTCAACGGGATGCGCGCCTTCCATGCCTGGTCACCCTGGGCGAGCATCGACCCGGATACACGCTACCGGTTCGATGGTCCCGAGCAGGGTGTCGGCTCGCGCATGTCCTGGGAGAGTGGCAACAACCAGGTCGGTCGGGGCAGCCAGGAGATCGTCGCCAGCATCGCCAACGAACGCGTCGAGACCGACCTGGTGTTCGGTGACAAGGGCAACGGCAGAGCGGTTTTTCTCCTGGAGCCCGAAGGTTCGGCGACCAGGCTGCGCTGGCAGTTCAAGACGGGGTTCGGTTGGGACCTGTTCGGCCGCTACGTCGGCCTTATGCTCGACAGCATGATTGGCGCCGCCTATGACAAAGGACTCAAGACGCTGAAGGCCGCAGTCGAACAGCCCACCTGACCGTCTGCACGGCCACACAGGTGAGCCCCGGCAATACAAAGGCTGAAGCAAAGCAATGCTGGCCGGGACCACGGCACCCTATACTCGGCGGTTATTCGCAGAATATCTGAGGGCAAGCACCATGGCGGAGGCAATCGGCCACCAAAGCCACCTGATCGATACAGGACTCTATCGTCCGCAGCTGGCTGCCTGCTACCTGGTCGAGGATCACGGCGAGCTGGCAATAATCGACACCGGCACCAACAACTCGGTGCCGGCGGTGCTGGACGCGATTGCATCTCTGGG
The DNA here is from genome assembly GCA_020445245.1 of Gammaproteobacteria bacterium. Next base: position 1,793 of record JAGRHB010000296.1, on the reverse strand, counting down.
CGCGACGCCGCAGCAGGTGCGCTACCTGATGCCGACCCATGTCCATCTCGACCACGCCGGCGGCACCGGGAAGCTGATGCAGCTGTGTCCGAACGCCACACTGATCATCCACCCCAAGGGCCTGCAGCACATGCTCGATCCGAGCAAGCTGCAAGCCGGTGCCACCGCCGTGTACGGCGAAGAGGCGTTCGCGCGCGATTTCGGCGATCTGTTGCCGGTGCCCGAAGATCGCTCCGTCGCCGCGTCCGACCTGCAGACCTTCGGGCTTGGTGAACGCCAGCTGCAGTTCCTCGACACCCCGGGGCACGCCAACCACCATGGCTGCATCTTCGACCATGCCAGCGGCTACCTGTACACCGGCGACACCTTTGGCCTCGGCTACCGTGAGTTTCGCGCAGGCGGCCGCAGCCCGCTGCTGGTGGCGACCACGACCCCGGTGGCGTTCGATCCGCAGGCCTGGTTCGACAGCCTGGAGCATATGTTTGCGTTGTCCCCGGAGGCCTGCTGCCTCACCCACTACGGCCGCATCGACCAGCCCGAGTCCTGCCTCGACATGCTGCGTGAGAGCATCCAGGCGCACGTCGCCATCGCGCTGGCGGAAGAGGCGCGCAGCCCCGAGGGGCGTGAGTCGCGCCTTCGATCCGAGGTCGAACGGCTGCTGGTCGACGCGGGGGTAGCGCACGCAGGGCTGCCGGCGGATCGGGTACGCGAGATCTTTTCCGGTGACATTGAGCTGAACGCACAGGGACTGGCGATCTGGCTGACACGGCGTGCGAAGGGCCGCTCATAGCCCAACACTATCGACAGGTTTGCAAACCACAAATGGCGCCGACTTACGGTGCAGTTATAATCCGCCCATCCAAAGAACCTGAACCGTCCCATGCAAAAAACAGACGACCTTCGAATCCAGACAATCAAGGAAGTGGAACCGCCAGCGCTGGTTCACGAACACCACCCGCTGACCCCCGAAGCGGTCAACACCGTGTCGCAGACCCGCGAGGCCATCCACCGCATCCTTAACCGCGAGGATGACCGCCTGCTGGTAGTGATCGGCCCGTGCTCGGTACACGACCCCAAGGCGGCGATCGAATACGCCAACCGCCTGCTCCCGGTACGCGATCAGCTGAAAGACGATCTGTTGATCGTGATGCGGGTGTATTTCGAGAAGCCGCGCACCACGGTCGGCTGGAAGGGACTGATCAACGACCCGGACCTCGACGAGAGCTTCCGCATCAACAAGGGCCTGAACCTGGCGCGCGAGCTGCTGCTGCAGATCAACAACATGGGACTGCCCGCCGGTACCGAATTCCTGGACCTGATCAGCCCGCAGTACGTCGCCGACCTGATCAGCTGGGGCGCGATCGGGGCGCGCACCACCGAAAGCCAGGGACACCGCGAACTGGCCTCGGGACTTTCGTGTCCGGTCGGCTTCAAGAATGGCACAGATGGCACCATGCGCATCGCCGTCGACGCGATGCGTGCCGCCGAGCGTCCACACGTGTTTCTGTCGCTGACCAAGGCCGGTCGTTCGGCGATCTTCAACACCAGTGGCAACCTGGACACCCACGTGATCCTGCGCGGCGGCCGGCGCCCGAACTACGATACCGAGTCCGTGCACGAGGCCGAGGCGGAAATGGTTCGCGCCGGACTGCGGCCGAACCTGATGATCGATTTCAGCCATGCCAACAGCCGCAAGCAGCACGAGAAGCAGGTCGAGGTGGGCGGTGACGTCGCGGGGCAGATCCGCCGCGGTAACCGCAACATCATCGGCGTGATGATCGAGAGCCACCTGG
>JAGRHB010000295.1 GCA_020445245.1 Gammaproteobacteria bacterium | reverse complement strand
TTCAGTGGCGAAGGGATACCAGTACTTCCATGCCCCGATCATCAGCAGCACAGCGAATACCAGGCACGCCACCACCGAGAGCAGCGCAAAGAATTTTTTCGCCGGCTTCGAGAGATGACTGATCACCACGTCCACACCGATGTGCACGTGCTTCTTCACCCCGTAGGACATGCCCATGAGGACCAGCCAGGCGAAAAGGAACTCAGTGGCCTCTTTGGCCCAGAGTATGTTGTCGGAGAAGACGTAGCGGGCGACCACATTGATGAAAGTGATCATCGTCATCAGGCCGAGGCAGATGGCGATGCTGGTCTCTTCGATATTGTCGACGACCTTGCCGAATCGGGTGATTTGTTGTTTTTGCATTACTCCCCCTGGGGACATCGACGATTACGGCCAAGTCTAGTCGAGAAAAGCCGGGGACCGGTGCAATTGCCGGTCCGCCGCCAGGTTGAACGGGCGCGGCCGGTTTCATGAACCGACGTGACCGATGCCGCGGGCGTCCCCTGGATGGGCATTCCACCCGGGGGCTTCTTGTACTGGACGGCCGCCCCACCCTCGTGAGCTGGGGCGGCCACGCCCTGCGAGTGCCCCAGATCAGCCTTTGTTGGCCTTCAGTGCGGCTTCCATCAGATCAGCACCGATATCACCTTCGAACTTCTTCCACACCGGCTTCATCGCCTCAACCCATGCCTGGCGCTGCTCCGGCGTGAGCGTGCGCACCACGCCACCGGCGGCGATAATCGACTGCTTATTGTCCTCGTTGACCTTGGTCGACACCGCATTGCGCTCCTCTGTCACCTCTTTGAGGATCGTCGACAACTGACCACGCACGTCATCCGGCAGGCCGTCCCAGAACTTGGTGGACGTGACCACGAGGTAGTCGAGAATCCCGTGATTGCTCTCGGTGATACCGTCCTGCACCTCGAAGAACTTCTGGCCGTAGATGTTGGACCAGGTGTTTTCCTGGCCGTCGATGACCTTGGTCTGCAGGCCACCATAGACCTCCTTGAATGACATCTTCTGCGGTGACGCCCCGAGTTGATCGAACTGGGCGACCAGCACGTCCGAGGCCTGGACGCGGAACTTCAGGCCTTTGGCGTCTTCGGGCTTGACCAGCGGCCTGTTGGCCGAGATCTGCTTCATGCCGTTGTGCCAGAAGGCCAGCCCTTTCAGACCGCGCCGTGCCATGGCGTTCTTCAGCTTTTCACCATCTTCAGAGTTCTGAAAACGGTCGACAGCTGCAACATCCTCAAACACGAAAGGCAGGTCGAAGATACGAAACTTCTTGGTGAAGGTCTCGAACTTCGACAACGACGGCGCAGCCAGCTGCACATCGCCGTTGAGCATCGCCTCGAGGACCTTGTCGTCATCGTACAGCGTCGAGTTCGGGAACACCTGCATGCAGGCCTTGCCGTTCATCTCCTCGTTCACCCGTTTGGCCAGCAGATTTGCGGCTATACCCTTCGGGTGCTTGTCAGCGTTGGTGACGTGGGCGAACTTGATCACGATCTCGCCCGGATCACAGTCTGCCAGTACCGGTGCGGCCGTTGCGGTCAGGGCGGCGGAAACCGCCAAACCAATCAGGTGCTTACGCATGGGTCTTTCTCCTTCTCTCTGTGAATGACTGCGGCAGTTTCCGCAATGAACGGCATGGCGCTGCTTGCTGCAACCCCGATGCCAACCTTGAGGCATACCGCTATCTATTTGTTTTATCGCATCAAATCGATCCGCCATCCAACCAACCGGCATAAGTCAATCGGCGGAAACCCACCCATTGGACTGCGACCGCTGTGCGATGTTTCACCCATGCAACAAGGTTGGCGGCCCGGTTATCAGGGCGACATGAATCTACCGGATGCCATGGAAAAAATAGACGAAATCAAGGTGCGCGTGATGCACACTGGATCGGCGGCCCGTGCCGCACCATTTCATCCGACAGGAACAGCAACCACCCACAACGGCGGTAATCATCGTGCACTGGCTCGCCCTCAGCCTGATCTGTGCCCTATGTCTGGCCACCTCTGACGCCGCCGCGAAACACTGGCTGCGCAACGCCGGCGCTCGCGAAATGGCCGTGGTGCGCCTCGGCCTCAGCGGTCTGTTGCTGACACCCTGGGTACTGACCTTCGACCTGCCGCCGCTGCCACTGCCATTCTGGGGATGGCTGGCACTGATCATGCCGCTGGAGATCGTGGCGATGCTGATGTACATGAAGGCGATCCGCGACTACCCGCTGGCGCTCACGGTCCCCTATCTCGCCTTCACCCCGGTGCTGGTGGTCGTCACCGGCTGGCTGGTATTGGGCGAGACGGTAAGCGGTCCCGGCCTGCTGGGGATCCTGCTGGTGGTGGCCGGCTCGTGGCTGCTCAATTTCGAGCAGGCGCAGCGCCTGGGCCTGCGTACACTGACCGCACCGCTCAAGGCCATTGTCGCCAACCCCGGGTCGCGCCTGATGCTGGCGACGGCAGCGATCTACTCGGTCACCTCGGTCGGCGGCAAGGCGGCGATGAAGTGGATGCCGCCAGAGCAATTCGGTGCCTTCTATTTCGTGGTGCTGGGTGCGCTGACGCTGCTGTTCGTCGGCATCAGCCACCCGCCTTCCCTGCGAATTGGACGGCACGGCATCTGGCCGCTGCTGATCGTCGCCGGCTTCATGGCACTGATGGTGGTCACCCATTTCATGGCGCTGGCGCAGGTCGAAGCGGCCTACATGATCGCCGTAAAACGCAGCAGCCTGCTGTTTGGCGTGCTCTACGGGGCTATGCTTTTCGGTGAGCGGCATCTCGCCCGTCATCTGCTCGCCGGCAGTCTGATGGTGGCCGGCGTGACGGCGATAAGCCTGTGATCCATCCAGACCCGGAGACCCCATGCTCACCCGGTACCGCAACCAGCCGCCGTTCGAGACCAAGGACGGATCGCAGATCCGCGAGCTGATGCACCCGGCGGTGCACGGAAACCGCAATCAAAGCCTGGCCGAGGCGCGTGTCGCACCCGGCGCGTCGACCGCGCTGCACTGGCACCTGCACAGTGAAGAGC
>JAGRHB010000294.1 GCA_020445245.1 Gammaproteobacteria bacterium | reverse complement strand
GATGCCGGCACATTTTCCGGTCATCTGCCGGTGCCAAGCTACATCGAACGTTTCATCGAGGCCGAGAAGGAACTGGCAGTGATGGTCGCGCGCAATGTTGGCGGCGAGTGCAGGGCCTACCCGACGGTGGAGATGCGCTTTCATGAGCGTGACAACGTCCTCGATTTCCTGCTGGCACCGGCCAATGTGCCGGCCGAGACGGCGCGCCGCGCCGAGGCGCTCGCCGTGCGCACCGTCGAGGCCATGCAGGGCGTGGGGGTGTTTGGGATTGAGATGTTTCTCACCGCCGACGGCGAACTCCTGGTCAACGAGGTGGCCCCGCGCACGCACAACTCGGGGCATCACACGATCGAGGCCTGCGTGACCGACCAGTTCGAGCAGCACCTGCGGGCCATTCTCGGCCTGCCGCTGGGTGAAACCCGGCAGCTGTCACCCGCGACGATGGTGAACCTGCTGGGTGAGCCCGGCTACGAGGGCCGGCCGGTGATCGCCGGGCTGGCTGCGGTGCTGGCAATTTCCGGGGTATGTGTGCACGTCTATGGCAAGGCGGTCACCAAGCCGGGGCGCAAGATGGGGCATGTCACGGTCATCGATGAGACGGTCGAGGCGGCGTGTGCGAAGGCCAGCCGGGTCAAGACACTGATCAGGATTTTGGGGGACAAGAAGCTATGACGGACACCTTGGTAGGTATCATCATGGGCAGTGATTCCGATCTGCCCGTCATGCAGGATGCCGCGACGATGCTGCGCGAGTTTGGCGTGGCCTACGAGATGACGATCGTCTCGGCACATCGCACGCCGACGCGCCTGTTCGACTACGCGTCTTCCGCCCGCCAGCGCGGTGTGCGAGTGATCATCGCCGGGGCGGGTGGCGCGGCACATCTGCCCGGTATGGCGGCGGCTATCACCGAGTTGCCGGTGATCGGCGTGCCCGTCAAGAGCTCGGCGCTCAGTGGTCAGGACTCGTTGCTGTCGATCGTACAGATGCCGGCCGGTGTCCCGGTCGCGACTGTGGCGATCAATGGCGCGAAGAACGCCGCCATCCTGGCCGCACAGATTCTCGGGGTCGCTGACCCGGCGATTCTGGACAAGGTCGCTGCCTACAAGAAGGGCCTTGAGGCGATGGTCATGGAGAAGGTCGAGAGGCTGGCCGCCGACGAAGCGGATTGATGAAACGAATGGCCCCGGCGCCATGACCGCCAGGGCCTCGGTCGCGAGTTGCAGGGGCGCGCGGCAGCGCGCATCCCCATGTGGTCAGAACATGCCGGCGTTCAGCCAGAGGTGCGTGGCAATACTCGCTCCGTAGCCCAGCGCGATCACCGGGGCCCATTTCAGATGGCCAAAAAAGGTGTACTTGCCGCGGGCCTGTCCCATCAGCGCGACGCCCGCCGCCGATCCGATCGACAACAGTGAGCCGCCGACGCCAGCGGTCAGCGTGACCAGTAGCCACTGGCCCATCGACATGTCCGGCATCATCGTCAGCACCGCGAACATCACCGGGATGTTGTCGACGATCGCCGAAAGCAGTCCCACGGCGATGTTGGCATTGGTCGCACCCCAATCGACGTACATCAGTTCTGATGCCATCGCCAGATAGCCGATGAAGCCCAGGCCGCCGACACACAGTACGACGCCATAGAAGAAAAGCAGCGTGTCCCACTCTGCGCGTGCCACCTTGTTGAAGATGTCAAAGGCGACCGGATCACCGAACTGCTCCTCGTCGGTCAGCGGCTCGCCGCGCCGATGGGTCTTCTTCAGGAAATAACCGAAGAATTGCAGGTAGGCCAGGCCGGTCAGCATTCCGATGACCGGCGGCATGTGTATGAAGTTGTGAAACGCCACCGCGGTGCCGATGGTCAGCAGAAACAGGAAGATGATGCGCTTGGCGCCGCGACGCATCTTCACCGAATCGCCACTGGCGTGGGGCTTCTCGTTGGGCAGGGTCAGCGACATGATGGCCGCGGGCACCAGCCAATTGACCAGCGAGGGCAGAAACAGGGCGAAGAAAGCCCAGAAGTCGACCATTCCCTGCGGGGTCTGGACCTGTTTCTGCCACACCATCAGGGTCGTGATGTCACCGAACGGGCTGAATGCGCCACCAGCATTGGCGGCCACCACGATGTTGATGCATGCGGTCAGCACGAACTTGGTGTTGTCGCCGCCCACCGCCAACACGACCGCACACATCAGCAGGGCGGTGGTGAGGTTGTCGGCAACCGGCGAGATCAGGAATGCCAGTACGCCGGTGATCCAGAACAGCTGGCGGAAGCCGAATCCTTTCTTCACCAGCCACGAGCGTAGGGCCTCGAACACGTTGCGCTCGTCCATCGCGTTGATGTAGGTCATTGCGACCAGCAGGAACAGCATGAGCTCGGCGTATTCGAGCAGATTGTGGCGCACCGCCTGCTCGGCCGCGTGATCGACGCCGTTCGTATGGTAAACGATTGCGATCAGTGCCCAGATGATGCCCGCTGCCAGGATCACCGGCTTGGATTTGCGCAGGTGGGTGAACTCTTCGGCCATTACCAACAGGTAGGACACCGCAAAGATCGCTATTGCCGTGTAGCCCACCCAGTGTTGCGTCAGATCCAGCGGCTGGCTGCCACCGCCGGCGGCCCAGAGCAGGCCGGGAAACAGGGTGAATGGCAGTACCCAAAGGCTCGCCCGGGTCGTCATAAACAATTCCTTAAGATCAAGTTTCTGAATGGCAACATCGGCCGCATGCACTGATTTTTTATCGAGTTTCCGCCAGGCCCCGGTAATTGCGGAATTAAATTCTTTCAATGATAGCTTGTGACTCGGGCAACCCGACTCCCGGGTTGAGGATGTTGTCCGGGTCGAATTGGCGCTTGATCGCCGCCATCATTTCCAGGCTGACACTGTCGAGTTCACGGCCCACGAAGGCACGTTTGACCCAACCGATACCGTGCTCACCCGACAGCGTGCCGTCCAGCGACAACACCAGATCGAATACCGCATCCAGGCAGGCGTCGGCGGCTGCCATCTGCACCGGGTCGTCGGGGTCGATCAAGAGATTGACGTGGATGTTGCCATTGCCG
>JAGRHB010000293.1 GCA_020445245.1 Gammaproteobacteria bacterium | reverse complement strand
TCGATCGCACGCGTGCGGTGCAGATCATCACCTGCGGCACCAGTTTTCACGCCGGGATGGTAGCCAGGTATTGGCTCGAAGAGATTGGCATCCCCTGCCAGATCGAGGTGGCCAGCGAGTTCCGCTACCGAAAGACCGTGGTGCAGCCCGACACCCTGTTCGTCACCATCTCGCAGTCCGGCGAGACTGCCGACACCTTGGCCGCGCTGCGTGCCGCGAAGAAGGCTGGTTACATCGGCAGCCTGGTGGTGTGCAATGTGCCCGAGAGCTCGCTGGTGCGTGAGTCCGACGTGGCCCTGATGACCCGTGCCGGCCCCGAGATCGGTGTCGCCTCAACCAAGGCCTTCACCACCCAGCTGGTGGCATTGCGTCTGTTGACGCTGGCGCTGGCCAAGCGCCTCGGTCTGTCAACCGCACAGGAAAACGCCTGGGTCGAGGAACTGCAGGCGCTGCCGCGCCAGGTCGAGGTGGTGCTCAAGCTCAGCGACGCCATCGCGGAGATGGCAAACTCGTTCGCGGATATGCAGAACGCGCTGTTCCTGGGGCGCGGCACCTTCTACCCGATCGCCCTCGAGGGCGCCCTGAAGCTCAAGGAGATCTCCTATATCCACGCTGAGGCTTACCCGGCGGGTGAGCTCAAGCATGGCCCGCTGGCGCTGGTCGACGAGCGGATGCCGGTGGTCTGCGCGCTGCCCGACGACCCATTGCTCGAAAAGGTGCTGTCCAACCTGCAGGAGGTGCGTGCGCGGGGTGGCGAGCTGTTCCTGTTCAGCGACAAAAAAGTGCGCATCGCGCTGGATCGCTACCAGAACCTGACCCTGGACGACATCTGCCCGGGGACGGCACCGATCGTCTACACCATCCCGCTGCAGCTGTTGTCGTATCACGTCGCGGTGCTCAAGGGCACCGATGTCGACCAGCCGCGTAACCTCGCCAAGTCGGTGACAGTCGAGTAGCCGGGGCGGACGGCCCCCACCTGTTGTGCGGAGATAATTAAGTCTTTTCCTGAAGAATTAAGATCTTTCCCAGGCTGCCGTCTGTGCCAGCCTGGACGGTTCGGCACGGGCGAATCAGACTTCAAGCTGATGTCCCGCCAACGCGGACGCTAGGAGTTTCTCGATGCACTGGGGTTCTACCCCGCATTTCAGTTCGGGAAGCAGGTGGCAAGGTAAGCGGAAACAATCCCCTTCGATTCGCCGGACATAGCTGTCAGTTTGCCTCGTGATATCACAGCCGGGGGTTCATCTCGCAACCTTTCCGGCTCTTGGCCTACAGCAGTGGTCTCAGGGAATCAGCCCCGTGAGCCAGGCCCGCAAGAATGCTATCGGCGACTTGCGACGGGAAACCGCGGGGAAGACGTGCGGTGGCTTCATCGACCACGGCTGGGGTTGCCTCGACCATTTCGGCGATGGCGGCCATTGCTAGATTGTCTGTGAGGCCACAGGCTTTCGCGGTGCTCAACCAGTGCCGAGGCTGGATGGTGGCCCACTTGTAGTGGCGATTCTTGCCCCGCAATGCCATAGCCAGCTTCAGGTTCTGTGGCGCAATCTGGTTTGCACCTTTCCCCATCAGCGGGTGGGCAGACAGGATGTCGTAGAGGGGAGTCAGCCGATACCGCCCCGCAGGCTCAATGAAGATACTGAAGTTCTTTGCGTGGCCGTCGGGCGCTGCAAGCAGCCAGAACAGCATCTGGCTTTTGAAGAAAGTGAGCCGGTCTCCATCCGGGGTGCGCGAGTTGCGCAGGATATCCATGACGTCGACGACCCCGGGACCGCCGTCCCGTTCGTACTTCTTGTCGGCGGGAGTACTGGTGGCTTGACAGAAGTCTTCTTGGGGAAGGCGTATCCACCACTCAGTGCCCCTGGTGGCCAGTCTTCGGTCGAATCGAGTGACCACCAAGGCATGCTGATCCTCGAAGGTCGCCATTTCGCAGTCTGCCGTTGGTAGGCCGTACCCACGCGCAATGGTCATACTTAGCCACTCGTTTTCGACCGACGTAGTGAGGTCTGCCTTCATGTTCCCGACGAGGCCTAGGGGCAGCTTCAGGATGTGGGTGGTGGGCGTTGCGCCCGTAGGCCGGTGCCACTGTCCGTCGTGCCAGAGCAGGGCGGTCTTCTCCTGGGCGCCGGCAATCGAAATTCGAAAGCCCTCCTCCTCCTCTTGACCAAGCGCCGGTGCATGAGCCGTGTCGCGCAGAACTTTCGCTACATCGGCTTCGGTCAGGACTTCCCCTTTTATATGCCGAACATCCGGGGGTGCATCGCCGTGGGGCACCAGCTGGACAGCGCCCACGCAGTCACGGCCGATCTCGTTGAGGAGATCGAATGCGTCAGTGCTGGAGGCCCCGAACCGATCGCGCAAGCGGCGGCGGATCGGCAAGCTGTCTGGCAGCAGGTTGTCGAAAAAGTAGGCTACAGCAGCCCCGCGGTGTGGTACGCCAGCTTCTTGGAGGGGCAGTGACAGGGACAGGGGTCTGGCGGTGGACGATTCCAACCAGGCGGGCTCATACGAGAGCTCGTGTTGCCCTTGAGACGTGACCGTCCAAAGGCCCACCAGCGCCCCATTCATCCAGATGCCGAGTTGCCGGGTTTTTGAGGGGCGACCCATGGGCTACCACTCTGGCTCTTCGTCAACCGCAGGGGGGGATGGCCGTGATTTTGAGTCCTGCTTCGGCCGTAGAACCAGTTCGAGGTCCAAGGCGGAGATGAGCCGGAGTAGGCTTTCTATCGTAGACGGCGCTGGATTCAATTCCAGCTTCGAGACCGTATTCTGAGTCAGGCCAGCACGGTCGCCTGCATCCGTTTGATTGGCTCCCAGGGATTTGCGACGTGCCCGTAGGGCTTGTCCGAGCTGTGACGGGGTGTGGATGAGATAATCCATGGCACTTTTACCAGCGATAGAATGTAAAACGGTTATACCATCGATCGAATGTAAATCTATTTTACATTCATTTATTGATATTTTGTCAATACCTCGATCTCGATGTAAAAACAGCATTGGATTAGCCTTGGAGGGACTTCTCTTCACCAATAGCCGAATATTGATCGATCAGGGAATTCAGTT
>JAGRHB010000292.1 GCA_020445245.1 Gammaproteobacteria bacterium | reverse complement strand
ACCCTCACCGTCCTGAGAGGTGCTGGGTGTTTCGCCCGATAGGGTTACACTTGGCCACAGAGCACCGCCGCAAGACGCCGTGCCTGCCAACCAGAGAGGATGACCATGCAGCCGATCAACAAGGCGCGCCGCCGCCTGCTCCAGTGGATGAGCGCCGCCGGCGGCCTGTTTGCCGTGAACGAGGCCAGGGCGCACCACACAGACACCCACTTCGACGACAAGTCGGAGCACCAGATCGTCTACCAGTGCAACAAGGCGGATCACGACTACCTGTCGCACATCCTGTTCTCGGTCGGCGAGATGATCCGTACGCACGGTGACAACATCGAGGTGGTGGTCGCGTGTTTCGGTCCGGGCATACACCTGCTCGGCGATCCACCCGAACGGCCCATCGCCAAAGAACTGCAGGAACGCGCCTCCTCTTTGAATGCCTATGGCGTTGCCTTCCACGCCTGCAAAAACACCATGAACAGCCTCGGCTGGACTGACGAAAACCTGGTCGCGTACGCCGAGGTGGTGGATGTCGGCGTCGAGGACATCATGCGGCTGCAGGAGAGAGGGTTCAGTTACATCAGCTGGTGATGCGGCCGCCGCGATACGGCGGTACTGGTCTCAGTGAAAATCCCGCGACCTGACAGCCAGCCCGCCCAGCAGGTCGCTGTGGTCCTCCAGACGCCGGCACAGCAGGTGTTGGACACCCTCGGTACGTTGGATCTCGGCCACCACGCCGAGCAGCTGTGCACCCAGCAGCACCCGCCGCTGGCGCTCCGCCAGGTCGGCCCAGATCAACAGGTTCAGCCCGCCACACTCATCTTCCAGGGTGACGAAGATCGCGCGCCCGTTACCCGGGCGCTGGCGGATCAGCACCAGGCCGGCCGAGTGCACGATCTCGCCCGGCGCCCGCCCGGCGACCTCGGCCGATGACAACAGACCGCGCTCGCGCAGGCGGTCCCTGATCAATGCCAGCGGGTGTTCGCGCAGGCTCAGGCCGAGCTGCGCATAATCGGCCAGCACCGCCTGCCCGGTGCTCGGTGCCGCGAGCAGCGGCAGTTGTTCAGCGAAGCGGTCGAGGCCATACAAAGGCACCGCATCCTCCACACCGGCAACCTCCCAGGCAGCAAGATGGCGGTGCCCGATCAAGCCCTGCAGGGCATCGGCGGCGGCCAGGGACTTGAGGTCGGCGCGGTTGAGCCGGGCACGCCGGGCCAGGTCTGCAACACCCACAAATGCGCCTGCCCTGCGCGCCGCCGTGATGCGCCCGGCAGCCGCCTGCGACAGCCCCCGGACAAGGCGCAGCCCGAGGCGCAGCATCGGATGCCTCCGGGACACAGGGTGGTACAGAAAACGCGACATTCCAGATGCAGCGTTATCGCCACTTCCTTCCGACGATCGCCCAGCGGGCCGGGCTCCTACGGCATCGGGAGATCCGTGAGGGAGCCGGGCCCTCTCGGCGATATCCTGCCCTACAGGCCCGCCGGTGGGTTCCAGGGTGCAATCCCAATCACTCTGGTTCACGTCCGCCGGCAGCACCGTTACACCATGACCACGCGCGTCGCGCACCAGTTGTGCCGGGGCATAGAAGCCCATCGGCTGGCTGTTGATCAACGCCGCACAGAAGGCCGCCGGGTGATGGCACTTGAGCCAGGCCGAGACATACACCAGCAGCGCAAAGCTGGCGGCATGCGATTCCGGAAAACCGTAATCACCGAAACCCAGGATCTGACGATAGACGCGCTCGGCAAACTCGCGTCGGTAGCCACGTGCCTGCATGCCGGCCATCAGCCGCTGCTCGTAGGGCTCGAGCCCGCCGCGCCGCTTCCAGGCCGCCATCGCGCGCCGCAACTGGTCCGCCTCACCGGGCGTGAACCCGGCGGCGACCATCGCCAGCTTGATCACCTGCTCCTGGAAGATCGGCACGCCGAGGGTGCGTTCGAGCACCGCACGCACCGCCTCCGACGGATAGTCCACCGCCTCCGTGCCCTGTCGCCGACGCAGATAGGGGTGCACCATGTCGCCCTGGATCGGCCCCGGGCGCACGATCGCGACCTCGATCACCAGGTCGTAGAAACAGGCCGGCTTGAGCCGCGGCAGCATCGACATCTGCGCGCGTGACTCGATCTGGAACACACCGACGGTGTCGGCCTGCTGGATCATGCGGTAGACCGCCGGGTCTTCCGCCGGGATGCCGGCCAGTGTCAACGCCTGCGCCGGTTCGATCGGCCCGTTCACCAGATCGATCGCCCGCCGGATCGCCGACAGCATACCCAGCGCCAGCACGTCCACCTTGAGCAGGCCCAGTGCCTCGAGGTCGTCCTTTTCCCACTGGATCACGGTGCGCTGCGGCATGCTGGCGTTCTCGATCGGTACCAGCTCGTCGAGACGGCTGGCGGCGATCACGAAGCCGCCGACGTGCTGTGAGAGGTGACGGGGAAAACCACGCAGCGTATTGACCAGCACCAGCAGACGTCTGAGCACCGGGCTGTGCGCATCGAAACCCGCCTCGGCCAGGTGCTCGGGCTGGATCTGCGCGTGCCGGCGCCAGGCCGCGACCGCAGCGACCAGGGCCTCGACCTGTTCCAGCCCCAGGCCCAGCGCCTTGCCGACGTCGCGCAGTGCGCTGCGCGTGCGGTAGGTGATCACGGTCGCCGCCAGCGCCGCGCGTTCACGCCCGTACTTGGTGTAGAGGTACTGGATCACCTCTTCACGACGCTGGTGCTCGAAGTCGACGTCGATGTCCGGCGGCTCGTTGCGCTCGCGGGAGATGAAGCGTTCGAACAGCAGATTCATGCGCGCCGGATCGACCTCGGTGATACCGAGGCAATAGCACACCGCCGAGTTGGCCGCCGAACCACGCCCCTGGCACAGGATCCCGCGCTCACGCGCGAAGCGGACGATATCCCACACGGTCAGGAAGTAGGCCTCATAGCGCAGCTCCGCAATCAGCGCCAGCTCGTGCTCGATCTGTGCCCGCACGCGCCCAGGGCAGCCTCGTGGCCAGCGCCGCACAATGCCCTGCTCGGTCAGCTGGCGCAGCCAGGCATGCGGTGTCGACCCTGCCGGGGTGAC
>JAGRHB010000291.1 GCA_020445245.1 Gammaproteobacteria bacterium | reverse complement strand
TGGTTGGCCGGCGCCTTGCCGTCCGCCACCTCTGTGGGCGAGAAGAAATACGACAAGTTGCCTTCGAGTGCGTTCAGCACCAGGAAAGTGGCCAGGCCAAGGGCGGCGAGGGCAACAATCACGATGCCCAGGCGCTTGTGTCGTGCTTTCATTGATTCACCTCTTGTTCGAGTCGGGCGACGCGCGCGATGCGCTTCCTGATCTGATGTGACCGCGAGCGCAGCAGCAAAGGCTCGATGATCATGAGCAGCGCGGTCACGCCAAACGAGCCCCAGACATAGAGGGCATGCTTACCCATATCCAGTTTTTCCAACATATCAGGCGCCTCCGCCGACGAGATCGCGCACCCAGCTGGCCGAGCGTTCGCGTTCAAGAATGATGCTGCGCACGCGCGACATGGCGACGGCGATCGAATAGGCCCAGAAGCCCAGGGTCATGATCAGCATCGCCAGCAGCATGGTGTCGTCCATGGTGCTTTCGGCATTCATTTTGATGGTCGAGCCCTGGTGCAGCGTGTTCCACCATTTCACCGAGTAATAGATGATCGGCACGTTGACCACGCCGACCAGCAGCAGGATCGCGCTTGCACGGTCACCGCGGCGCGGGTCGTCGATCGCAGAGCGCAGCGCCATGTAACCGAGATACAGGAACAGCAGGATAAGTTCCGAGGTGATGCGGGCGTCCCACACCCACCAGGTGCCCCACATCGGCTTACCCCAGAACGAGCCGGTCCACAGAGACAGGAAGGCGAACATCGCCCCCGTCGGCGCCAGTGCCTGCGCCATCATCGCCGACAGGCGGGTGTTGAACACCAGGCCCAGCGCAGCCCAACCGGCCATCACCAGGTAAATGAACATTGACATCCACGATGCAGGTACGTGGACGAAGATGATCCGGTATCCCTCGCCCTGTTTGTAGTCTGTGGGGGCGACGAAGAAGCTCATGTACAGGCCGATCGCAATCAGCACCACGGCGATTACCGCCGATACCACGCAGATCCTGTGCGCCAGCGGATAGAAGGTGGCGGGCGAAGAAAACTTGAACCAGTTGATGAATCGGGAAGACATTGTGCCTCGGTCGATACCGTTAATGATTTTCCGGCGCCGGGGGCTGCGACGATCGTAACCAAGCCCAACTGCTGAAAATCCGCCTATTTTGCCGTAATTTGTACGCGATTCCTTGATCTGGTTGGTTTTTGCGCCGGGTCGACGGTGACCCCGACGGCGCCGGGCCGTTGAGCCTACCGGACTCACTAGACACCTGCAAAACGCCAGAGTTCGCTAGTCTTCCGCCACCCGCAGTGCTGCCGCGGTGGCGAGTGGCGCCAGCACGAGGCTCGCGACCAGGATGGCGCCCAGTAGCGACAGGTGCGATTGGCCACCCAGGCCGGAGACGGTCGCCTCGACTGCTCCGGCACCGAATATCAGCACAGGGATGTACAACGGCAGTACCAGTAGCGCCAGCAGCACACCGCCGGAGCGCAATCCCAGCGTCAGGGCTGCACCGATAGCGCCGATCAGGCTCAACGTCGGCGTACCCAGCAGCAGTGAGATCACCAGAACCTGCAGCGCGTCGATGGACAGGTCGTACTGCAGTCCCAGCAGTGGCGCAATGATCACCAGCGGTACACCGCTGACCAGCCAGTGCGCCAGTACCTTGCCGACCACCAGCAGTGCCACCGGCTGCGGCGTCAGCAGCATCTGTTCCAGCGTGCCGTCGCGATGATCGGCGGAAAATATCTGCTCCAGCGCCAGCATCGAAGCCAGCAGCGCGCCGACCCACACAATGCCGGGTGCGATAAGACGCAAGGTGGCCGGTTCCGGGCCTATGCCCAGTGGAAACAGGCTGACGACGATGACGAAGAAGATCAGCGTGGTGAATACGTCCGAACGCCGACGCATTGCGATCGTCAGGTCGCGCCGGATGACCCAGTACAGCGGCTCAAGCATCTGCGCCACCCAGGGACACGGTGCGTGTGTGCTCGCCGATCATCGGTACCGCCTGGTGTGTGGTGATGATCGCCATACCGCCGTTTTCGACATGCCGGCGGATCACGTCCTGCAGCAGTTGCACCGCAGCCACGTCGAGTGCCGTGAAGGGCTCGTCGAGGATCCAAACACATGCCTTGTTGGCGAGCAGGCGCGCGAGTGCGACGCGGCGCTTCTGTCCCTGCGACAGGTGCTTGCTTGGCAGGTCCTCGTGGCCCTTTAGGCCGATGTCGCCCAGTACCTCCCAGGCGCGTGACTCGGACAGTTCGAATCCGTCCAGGGTGGCGGCGATGCGCAGGTTCTCCGCTGCGGTCAGGTCGCCCTTGATCCCGTTGAGGTGGCCCAGATACAGCAGGTGGCGGGAGTATTCCTCGCGCAGGCGGCGGATATTGCTTCCGCCCCAGCGGACCTCGCCGGATTCTGGCAGCAGCAGGCCGGCCAGGGCTCGCAACAGGGTAGTCTTGCCACTGCCGTTGCGGCCTTTGAGGTGCAGCAGCTCCGCCGGGCGGACCTCGAAGCTGAGGTCGCGAAACAACACCCGGTCGCCGCGCACGCAACTCAGCGCATCGATCTCCAGTATGGGCGCGGCTGTGCCGTGGTTCATAGCGTCGGGGCTTGCAGAATCGAGCGCGCAAGTTTACACGAATCGTCGTTGCTGGCAGCGGCGAAGGTGTGCATCCGCCAAACCCCTGTCCGGCGCATGGGAACTGGCGTGCAACACCTGCGCCCGGTGCGATACTCTCCGTCTTGCGGATGGGCTGCCGCGGCCCGCTGGTTGTGCACCCGGGTGCCGAGGTGTTCTTGGTGGCGCCAAGCGAAAGCGCAGGAGACCTGAGAGCGTGCTGAAAAACAAACTGACCGAGATTCGCGCGCTACCGACGCGCTGCGGCATCTGCCCTATACGTGAAAAGGCACTCTTTCAGGTCGTCGCCGACAGCTATCTGACCGATGCGGAATCCCGCCGAACGGCGCAGTATCGCCTTCCGGCGCGATCCCATCTCTACCAGGAATCGGCGCCGGCAGCGATGGCCTACACCTTGTACGAAGGCTGGCTGATGCTCTACCGCACCCATTCCGATGGCAG
>JAGRHB010000290.1 GCA_020445245.1 Gammaproteobacteria bacterium | reverse complement strand
CAAAACGCGATTTCGCGTTTCTTGTACAGGCTGTCGCCTTGCGTTTCCATGGGGGCAATGCTGTGCTGAAAGGCTGTATCGGTCAAGGGGGGCTACCCCTACCCGGATGTGGACCCGGGACGTCGAATCGGCCACCGCAGTGGCGGTCATGCCCAGCCAGATCGTGATGTGAACGAACCTCACCGAATCCGCGCTGTTGCAGCAGCGCTGCCACCTGGTCGCCCTGGTCTGCTCCGTGTTCCAGCCACAGCCAGGCGCCCGGTTCGAGATACGTGGGCGCCCGGTCCACGATGTGTCGGATCGCGTCCAGCCCGTCGGCGCCTGATACCAGCGCCTGCTGCGGTTCGAAACGCAGGTCGCCTCGTATCAGGTGTGGGTCGCCGATGGCGATATAAGGTGGATTGCTGACGATCAGGTCGAAGCGGCGCTGCGCGGGCAGTGCGGCGAACCAATCGCTCAACAGGAACCCGATGTTGGTCAGCCCGAACAGCTCGGCATTGTGCCGCGCGACATCGATGGCGCCGGCCGAGGCGTCGATGGCGGTGATCCGCCAGTCCCTGCGTTCGGTGGCGAGGGCCACCGCGATCGCGCCACTGCCAGTACCGAGGTCCAGCACCTGCGCGTCCGGCGGTAGGTCGAGCCCGAGGGCGATCTCGACCAGATCCTCGGTCTCCGGTCGCGGCACCAGTGTGTCATGGCTGACGCCAAGGCACAGTGACCAGAACTCGCGTTCGCCGGTCAGGTGGGCGATCGGGTGTCCGGCCTTCCGTTGCTCGACCAGCCGTTCGAAGCGTTGGATCTGCAGCGTATCCGGAACATGCTCGGGCCAGCCATACAACCAGCTGCGATCGCGGCCCATCACGTGTGCAAGCAACACCTGGCTGTCGAGCATCGGGTCTTCCGAGCTTGCGCCCAGTGTCGCGCGAGCGCGCTCGAGCAGCTCGCGCAGCGTGTTCATTCGGCGCCGAGGGCCGCCAGCTGTTCGGCCTGGTATTCGTGGGTCAAGGGATCGAGCAGCTGGTCCAGCGCGCCCTCCATGATCTCGTCGAGCTTGTACAGCGTCAGGTTGATGCGATGATCGGTCAGCCGGTTCTGCGGGAAGTTGTAGGTGCGGATGCGTTCGGAGCGATCGCCGCTGCCGACCTGCAGGCGACGGTCCTCGGCCCGGCTGGCCGCAGCGCTGGCACGGGCGGCGGCCAGCAGGCGTGATTGCAGCAGCGAGAGCGCACGCGCCTTGTTCTTGTGTTGCGAACGTTCGTCCTGGCACTCGACGACCACACCAGTGGGCAGATGGGTGATCCGCACTGCCGAATCGGTGGTGTTGACGTGCTGCCCACCGGCACCCGACGAGCGATAGGTATCGATACGCAGATCGTTCGGGTTGATATCGAACTCGTCGACCGCCTCGGCCTCGGGCAGCACTGCGACGGTGCAGGCTGAGGTGTGTATTCGGCCCTGCGCCTCGGTCTCAGGGACGCGCTGCACACGATGTGCACCGGATTCGAATTTCAGCCGCGAATAGACGTCGGTGCCGATGATCCGAACCACCACCTCCTTGTAGCCGCCGTGTTCGCCGATGCTCTCGCTGATCATCTCCGTCTTCCAGCGCCTGCGCTCGGCATATCGCAGGTACATGCGCAACAGATCGCCGGCAAACAACGCCGCTTCGGCACCACCGGTACCGGCCCTCACTTCGAGATAGATGTTGCGCTCGTCATTGGGGTCGCGCGGCAGCAGCAGGCGCTGCAGCTCGGGCTCCAATGTGCGCAGCGTGGTGCGGGCATCCTCGCAGGCGTCCTCGGCGAGCTCGGCCATTTCCGGGTCGGCCAGCATGGCCTCGGCGCTGTGCAGTTCGATCTCCGCACCTGCGTACCGCTGATAGCATTGGCCGATCGGTTCGAGCTGTGCGTACTCACGACTGAGATCGCGAAAGCGGTTGGTGTCGGCCTGCACGTCCGGGTCGGTCAGCAGTACGGCGATCTCCTGGAAGCGCTCGCTGATCTGTTCGAGTTTGTGGCGGATACTGGATTTCATCGTCAGGGGCTGTCGCCAGGTGGGTGAAACGGGGCATCGATCCGCCAGGCCGGTCGGCGAGGCGCGGTGTGCGACCAGCTAATGCTTGGCGGTATCGCCGTGGCCGAGCTGAAACAGTGCGTTGGCCGCCTCGAGAAGTTCGTGCCGGCCGGAGCTGCCGGCCTCACGAAGCTGCGTACTGGGCGTATGCAGCAGCTTGTTGGTCAGGGCCTGGGCAAGGAAGTTCAGTGCCTCTTCGGGGGGCTTGCCCGATTCGATCATGCGCGTCGCCTTGGCCAGCACCTCGTCACGGATCTCGAAGGCCTGGCGGCGATAGTCCTGGATCAGTCCGACCGCATCGAGCGAGCGCATCCAGGCGATGAAGTCGTCGACCTGGAACTGGATGATCTCCTTCGCCTGCTCGGCCGCTTCCTGACGCGAGCGCAGGTTACCCTGGATGACCTCTTCGAGGTCGTCGACGGTGTACAGGTAGACATCCTCGAGATCAGCCACCTCGGCCTCTATGTCGCGTGGCACCGCGATATCGACCATGAAGATCGGCTGGTGACGCCGGCGCTTCAGCGCGCTCTCCACGGTGCCCTTGCCGAGGATTGGTACCGGACTGGCGGTCGACGCAATCACGATGTCGGCGTCGGCCAGGTGAGAAGGGATCTCGGTGAGGCCGATCGCATAGGCACCGAACTGCTCCGCCAGTTCCTGTGCCCGCGCGATGGTCCGGTTGGCGACGATGATGCGCCCGATGCCGTTCTGCACCAGGTGCCGTGCGGCCAACTCGACTGTCTCACCGGCACCGATCAGCATCGCGGTCTGCTGGGACAGGTCGGCAAAGATCTGACGTGCCAGGCTGACGGCGGCAAATGCGACCGAAACCGGGCTATCGCCGATTGCGGTATCCGTGCGCACCCGCTTGGCGGTGGAGAAGGCGTGCTGAAAGAGCCGCGTCAGCATCTTGCCGCAGCGCCCGGCGTCACTCGCCGTCTGAAAGGCGCTCTTGACCTGACCGAGGATCTGCGGCTCGCCGAGTACCAGGGAGTCGAGGCCG
>JAGRHB010000289.1 GCA_020445245.1 Gammaproteobacteria bacterium | reverse complement strand
TGCGAACCTCGCGTGCTCGCGCAACAGTTCCAGCCATCGGATACAGCGCTGCTGGGCTGGTTGCGAGCGACAGTGCACACCCTCACGCTCGGCAATGCAGAAGCGCTCCGCTTCGCTGCAGGCGCATTGATTGGTCAGCACGCTCTTTTCGAACGCACAATAGACCTTGTTGACTTCACGGTAGGTCTGCCGAAAGGCATCCTGGTCCATGGTCTCCCGCCGTCCTACTGCCGGTCTTGCTTGAAACGATGGATCAGGCGGCGATCGCGCTTGGTCGGTTTCGAATCCGTCTGCAGCGGTGTCGCAAGTCGGGCGGTACGCAGCGCCTCGATCGCTGTCTCGCGGCGTCTGCGGCTGTCTTCGGTTTCGCAGTAGAAGCCTACGGCTTCCGAAGCCGGGCGCCGCTGCGCAGGCAGGACCACCACCTCGATCTGCCATTGCAGACCGTCTTTGCTGATGTCCAGCCGGCTGCCGACGCGTATCTCCTTTCCGGGTTTTGCGCGCTGGCCATTTACATGCACCTTGCCACCTTCCGCCGCCTCGCTGGCGAGCGCACGTGTCTTGTAGAAACGGGCGGCCCAGAGCCACTTGTCGAGACGCATCCTGTCACCCACTGTGGACATCTGCAGGCTCAGGTGGGGGCGTCTTCCGAGGCATCCATCGTATGCGAGGCATCACCGGGTACTCGAGGCGGGGCCAGTCCCAGCATCGGGTCGAGCTGACCCATCGCGTCGAGTTCCGCCATGTCGTCGTAGCCACCCACATGGTGCTCACCGATGAATATCTGGGGTACGGTGCGGCGGTTGCTGCGCTGTTGCATCTCGCCGGCCAGGCTGTGGTCCAGGTCGATCCGCTTTTCCTCCCACTTCATGCCTTTGCGCTGCAGCAGCATCTTGGCGCGCACGCAGTAGGGGCACATGGCGGTCGTATACATGACGATGTCCGGCATGCTGTTCTCCTTTGACGATAGGCCGGTCATCGTAACAATCGTGCCGGGAAGGCGAAACTGCGGGAGTTTACCCATTCGTCGCTCAGGGTTGCGCCAATTTGGCGAGCCGATCGAGCGTCGATATGATTGCGGCCCCGTCTCAGCAAACCCGGGTCCGTCATATGAAAGAAGCCGCTCCGCGTACGATCAAGCTCTCGGACTACCAGCCACCGGCCTACCTTATCGACAGCGTCGACCTGAATTTCGACCTGCGGGAACAGGGCTCGCGGGTGGCCGCGCGGCTGGCTGTCAGGCGCAATCCGGCCGGGCCGGGCGGTCCCCTGCGTCTCGATGGGGAGGGCCTGCAGCCGGTATGGGTGCGCCTCGACGGTGGTGAGCTGGCAGCGGGCCGCTATGTGATCGATGAGGAATCACTGACCGTGTCTGACCCTCCCGAGGCCTTCGTGCTGGAGACCGAGGTCGTAATCGAGCCGCAGGACAACACTGCGCTGGAGGGGCTCTACCGCTCGGGGGGCATGTTCTGCACCCAGTGTGAGGCGCAAGGCTTCCGCAAGATCACCTGGTTCGCCGACCGGCCCGACGTGATGGCACGTTTCACCGTGCGCATCGAGGCCGAGAAGGCGCGTTACCCGGTCTTGCTCTCGAACGGGAACCCTCGCGCTGCCGGCGACCTGGCCGACGGCCGGCACTACGCAGAGTGGGACGATCCCATCCCCAAACCGAGCTACCTGTTCGCTCTTGTGGCTGGCGACCTGCGTTATGTAGAGGGTCACCACACCACGACATCGGGCCGTGAGGTGCAGCTGCGCGTCTATGTCGAGCCGGAAAACACCGACAAGTGTGATCACGCGATGCGCTCGTTGATCAAGGCGATGCGTTGGGACGAGGAGAAGTATGGCCGGGAATGTGATCTGGAGGTGTACAACGTCGTTGCGGTCAACGATTTCAACATGGGGGCGATGGAAAACAAGGGACTGAATATCTTCAACTCGAAGTACGTGCTGGCACGCCCCGATACCGCCACCGACCAGGACTTCCTCGGCATCGAG
Source organism: Gammaproteobacteria bacterium (assembly GCA_020445245.1). The sequence continues at coordinate 1,082 of JAGRHB010000289.1, read as the reverse complement.
AGCGTGATCGCACACGAGTATTTCCATAACTGGACCGGTAACCGTATCACCTGCCGCGACTGGTTCCAGCTTTCGCTGAAAGAGGGCTTCACTGTGTACCGAGACCAGGAATTCTCGGCGGACATGGGGGCGCGCGGGGTCAAGCGTATCGAGGACGTGCGCAAGCTGCGGGCACACCAGTTCGCCGAGGATGCGGGGCCCATGGCGCACCCGATTCGCCCGACGTCTTACATCGAGATCAACAATTTCTACACCATGACGGTGTACGAGAAAGGGGCCGAGGTCGTGCGGATACAGGCCCGCCTGCTGGGCCCGCAAGACTTCCGCAAGGCGACCGATCTATATTTCGAGCGGCACGACGGCCAGGCGGTGACCACCGAGGATTTCGTGCGCTGCATGGCCGATGCATCCGGCAGGGATCTGCAGCAGATCCAGCACTGGTACGACTACGCTGGCACCCCGCAACTCCAGGTCAGCGAAGCCTACGATGCGGCCACTGCGTGCTACACGCTCGACATCACACAGACGGTGCCGGACACGCCCGGCCAGCAAGCCAAGCCGCCGTACCTAATCCCGATCGTCACCGGCCTGGTCGGTGCCGATGGCCGGGATCTGCCGGTGCGGCTGGGCGAGGAGGCGACGCCGTCGACCCAGCACACGCTGGAGCTCACGGCACCTGCTCAGCGCTTCGTGTTTCACGATGTCGTCGAACGACCTGTACCCTCGCTGCTGCGAGGATTCAGCGCGCCGGTAAAGCTGGAGTTCGCGTACAGCGACGAACAGCTGATGTTCCTGATGGCCAATGACAGCGACGGTTTCAACCGTTGGGATGCCGCACAGACACTGGCCCGCCGGGTGCTGCTCGGTATGGTCGGTCAGTACCAGCATGGTATCGAGATGAGTGTGCCGGACGGCTTCGTCGAGGCGTGCCGTGGGGCTCTGCTCAGTCCGGATGCGGAGCCTGCCCTGATCGCCGAGGTCCTGAGCCTGCCGACCCTCGGGTATCTCGGCGACTTCATGGCCACGGTCGATATCGATGCGCTTCACCTGGCCCGCGAAACACTGCGCATCACACTGGGGCG
>JAGRHB010000028.1 GCA_020445245.1 Gammaproteobacteria bacterium | reverse complement strand
AGCTCCGATGCGGCTGTACCGGTCTTTTGCGTCTCGGTCACGACCGCGGCCGGCGCGGCTGCCAGGTCGATTCCCAACGCCCCGCTGGAAAACCGCTTGATCGTGAGCGTATCACCGCTGCCTGCCTGCTCGACCGAGAGAGTGTCACCGGAAAGGCTGTAGAAAAGGCCACCGTCGAGGGACAGGTATTTTCCAGATGCGCTGTCGAATATCCCACCGCCGACGGGCTGACCATTGAAGGTCACACGCCCTTCGCCGTCGTGGTCGAAGATCAAGTCACCATTGCCGGCTACATAAATGTCATCACCCTTCCCACCTTCCAAGTAATCGGCACCGGCCTTGCCTTCCAAATAATCTGCGCCGTCGCCACCGTATAGAAAATCTGCCTGTCCGCCGCCGACGAGGGCGTCGGGTTCGTTGGCAAGGTCGGTACCGAATCGAAAGTACTGGACCCTCTCCACCGAAGGATCAGTTGAGTAAAGCGCGTTGTAGACTTCTATGTCGCCAGCAACGTCTTCGAAGTGCCACAAACCGCCGTCCATCGACAAAGACGGCAACCCATCTGCATCGGCCCAATCGGACAACGTCTTGACGAACTTGGCTCGGTCCTTGAGATACTGACCGGTGAGCCCTTCACCGATTGACGAATCGTACAAGTTCAGCTCGCCAGCACTGTTGTGCTGCACGTACAGGGCGTCGTCTCCGGAAATCGCGAACGGATCCAGGTTCAGTAGTGCGTACCGCAAGGCAACATCCGACGTGGCCGCTTCCGCCAGGGCGTCCGCCGATGAATAATCTTGGATATCGATCAATTGGCGATCAACGACGGGCAGACTCTCGATCTTGTTCTTGACCGCGATCAAATGAGCATAAGACAACGCACGCGTGTTGTCCGCATCCACGCTATCAAGCGATCCATCGGTGATTAACAAATCACTCAATGTACCGACGATGGCATCAAAGCTGCTGGCCGCCTTGTCACTGCTCGCTTCCAAGAGTCGATTGAACCTGGCGAGAACTGCGTCCGGGGCTAGGGCGTTCAGTCCCGGCACGAGGCGCACGAATAGATCGAATACCGCCAACGCGTCGGTCATCTGCTCCTTGCCATGACCGTAAGTGAGAAACGGTGTGGTTTCGATGAATGCCGGCTCATAGCCACCTGGCTGAAACAGAACCGGACCATGCTGTGCCACAAACTCCCATCCCTTGTCGCCGTAGATATTGAGAATCATTTTGGAATCAAAGCTGTCGGCACCATCGAGGAGCGCCAACAGGTTGTTCACCGTGGTATCGGCCATGGATGCGGGGTTCTGCGTGAACCCAAACCCTGCCCCGTTGATGGCCAATGCCTCGACACCGAACAGACGGGAAAAGGCCATGGCCAGATGCCCGCCCAGGGAATGGCCGGTTACAGCGGCAAGTGTCTGACCGTGCAGCGCACCACTGGCTAGCCGCCATTCATCGCCTTCAGGGTATATGTCTGTGGAGGTCACCAGGTCGACAGCGTAGACCTTGCCGGAATCGACAATGATGTCGCCGCGCGCGCGCAAGAAATCAAGCGCATCCACCCCTTCGCCCGTACCGTAGGGGTCTTGTGCCTCGAACAAGGCCTGTTCGTATGCCTGGGTTTCGTCCTCCAGAAGCCTCAGCTTCGCCATGTCATAGGCTGTGCCAGCGGGCGAGGACAAGCGCTGATACTCGTTGTACATATCGATGATCTGCGCAATGGCCAAACCGTCGCGCGCAATGTCTCCTATATCGGAAACAAGAAAATCGTCGATAAACTGCTCCGTGCCGCGAAACGCGAGTACGTACTCGCCCGCTGCATTCTTGAACAGCGTGGAAGAGAAGCCGGCATCGGTATTGGGCCGATGGTCTACGACGGACCAGTTCGCGACAAAATCTGCAGCTTGTTCCGGCGTGAATTTTCCATCAAATCTGTCATCTTCCTTGTTGATGGTTATCGCGAGTTCGAGGTCATCGGCGATACGGTAATCACCACCAACGTCCTCCAACTTATCAAGGTACACATACGCATTCTCCGCTAGTGCCGCCAGATCACCGTAGCTGATTCCGTTCATTTCGAACATCCCCCGATGTATTTGAACTCTCTTACAAGACTCCTGATCTTGGACCCCTTCGGCCAACAGGTGTCAGCCCCGACCCAGACCTTCCAACTGTTTCGTCTGCCACTGGGGAATTGCCCATAGCCCGAAGAGACTGTGACACTTCTTGCCATCACCTCGCCGGTCTGGCGATCGACGACAACGTCGTGCACCACGGCGACAGGCAACAATGGTGGGCTGAACACCCGGGACTCCTCCGCGAAGCGTTCGTTCAGTATGTCGCCGGTACCCTCGTGATCGACAAGCTGATAGCGCGGCAGATTCTTCGTGGGAGGCTGCAAAGTCTGCGCGACACCCGGGTTTTCCGCCTTCCACTGCTCGGGCGTCTTGTAGACCCAGTATCCGACCGCAGTCGCACAGTAATACTTGTGCAGCAGATAGGTCGGAATCTGCTCCCAGGCCACCAGCAGATACATGAACAGCACCGCCCCCCAACCCCATCGCTTGGCATTGCGACCGTGTTTTCGCGCCCAGCTCACAGTTTCAATCAGAACGATGATGCTTACGAGCAGATAAGCGGCAATTGCGCCTACTACTACCAATCCCAACATCCGCCTTTCCTCCTTTTAATCTGCCTCTTCAACACCCGGGCTTCATCTTTCTCTCACACTCTCATCCCGAAACCGCAGCAACGGACTCAGGAAGAACTCAATCAACCGCCGCGTCCCGGTCTTCGACTCCACAGTGACCGTCACCCCCGGACTCAACTGCACAATCTTCCCGTTTACCACCATATCCGCCCGAGCCATCAGCACCCGCATCTTGTAGACCAGCCCCTTCCGCTCATCAGCGACCGCATCGTTGGATAGGCCGACAATCTCACCGGCGATCGTGCCGCATTTGGTGAACGCGTGCGGTACGAGGTCTGACCCCGATTTTCCCTTCGTTTGCCGGATCGGCGTTCTCGATGGTTACTCCCAAGCCCCGATCCTCGAAGCGCCAGGTAGCGGTTGTAGCCCATGCCAACGGCACCCCATTTACCGAGTTCCAATATGCGAGAGAACTCAGGAACCCGGCCCTTTCGCGAAGATAGTCATCCGACATACCTTTACGCGTTTCCGGATCGTCCTTTTCGAGTTCGCCGTCTTGATTGTGAGCTGCATAGAGATCTGATCTGCCGACTACCACGAATACATTGAGGTGCTTCAATGCATACCGATACGCGACATCGGTCTCCGCCTTTTCGGCAAAGTCTACCGCGTGCGACCCTTCGATCTTCGCTACACCGTGGTCACCTTCTGCAATATCGCGCAGCCGGTGGATGTTGTCGTGAAACAGATCGCGGTTTCCGATGTCTGCGAAACCCTGATTCGATCGATCAACAGGCGATGGTTGCCAATCTGTCGGAAAGAAAATCGCGCCGACCGTATCCAGTATGCGCTCGAGCGAATCGCCTTCGGCAAGATCGCCCCCCTTTGTCCGTTGGCTGGACGCCGCCTCGAAGAGATTGTTGAGTGTCGCGGTCGTCAGGCTCGGATCAAAGCGTGCCAGCAGATCCATCACGGCAAGGCTGTCCGCCATCAGCGTGATGCTGTGCGTCTCCCCCAAAGGTTGATCCTCGATGAAAATTGGATCGAAGGTCCCGAACAGCTGCCCCGCCCCTGCAACAACCTGCGTATCGCCGTGGACCGCATGCCCGAACAGGTTCGTAACTCCGGGTAAAGGCGTGAGTTTCTCTCCCGCAAACAGTTCCAGAAAAGATGTCGCAAAAACCCCTGTCGTGTCCTCGGGCATTGCAAACATGGCGTACCGAAACAGCAATCCGAGTAGATGTCGGTAGTATTCGGATCGTGCCACTCGACGATTTGCTGAATCATTTCCTCCCGTGTCGGCGGATCATATTCCACGTCGAAACCGAGAAGGCTGAATTCACCAAGCGTGACATCATTCGCATAGTTCATGGGATTCGTCATGATATCCGCCAGTAGGGCCAGCCTGTTGTGCAGCTCTGCCCCCACCGACTCGGCGCCATCCATCCCGGAAATCGTGCCCATACCGGCACCGTTATAGGTATGCGTATGGCCAACCTTGTCGGCATGCATGAGCGTGAAGACCTGGGCAAGGTGGCCGCCGAGCGAATACCCTGTCACATTGAGTTTCGCGGCCGGATCCGCAAGATATGCAGCGATCTCCGCTCCTGACGCGCCTGTTGCGAGACCACCCGCTTTCAGCGCCTGATAATATGCCTCCATATCGCGAATCTGCGCCCACGCAAAACCCGAGCTGGCGATCTGACCGTCGGCCCCGTTCGAGCCGTCACGCTCGACGTCGCTCCCATTTTCCTTGTCCTTGGCCTCGGTCGAGCGTAATGACAGTGTGAACTCGCCGGTCATCTTGTGCTTGAGCAGCGTCGCCGAAAAACCGCTGCCAGTGTTTGAGAGGTGGTCGACGACTTCCCAGGTTTCGATGAAATCATCGACCATGCCGTCGAATCCGGATTCCGGACCACCTGTCATACGCGTTGCGCCAAGCTCACCCCGAGCTTCGAGATCGAGGAAATGGTCTGGGTGATTCGCTCCTTGCCTCAAGCGCGCCTCAAGCTGCGCCAGATTTATCCATGACTCGAGACCGTGCAGATAGCTTTCAGCCGCCAGTTGGGCCAAGAGCTGTTGATACCAGATTGACACATCGCTTCCATTGCTCATCAGTTTGCTCCTTTGTGTTCATCCAATGGGACGGGGTCAAACGGTTTCGGTTTGAGTACTTTGGCAACGAAGTCTGGCGCAATAAAACACGACCCTCGCTTGGGGCAAATCGCATAGCGACTGTCAAAGAACCCGCGAGTGACCGCCAGCACTTCATCGGTGTCTAGGTCCACTACGGAGATTTCGCCGCCCCAGACGCCGAAGTGACGGTCATACTTGTCACGCACACCACGCCAGGTGAATCCGTAGCGGCTCTGTGGTTGTTCGATCGGCTCCATAATCAACGGTCGCGATACGAGGTCATCTAGCCTGTTGTTCAGGTATTGCCTGCCATCCGGTTCGCCGAGACGGTAACGCCAGTAGGGACTATCACCCGACGGCGGCCTTTCGGCGTAGACATTGCGCTTCCACCGATCACCCCGGTCCGGTTGGCACCTGGCCGTCTCGAAGAAATGGTACTGGGAAACAAATGGCCTCCATGGGGCCCGAGTAAAGGCATCTGCATGTCCCCACGGGTCCTCTGGTATATCACCCTTCCGAAGCCTATCAATAAAATCTCGTGGATCTCTCAAGCGCATCTGATAGACGCTCTCGACATTTTCGACCGTCTTATAGATGAACTCCCCGGCCTCGGAATCGCACTTGTGTCGGAAATACTCCTCGCGCGTGAACCCCCGGTAGGGGCCGAGCTCGTCGTCCGGCAATTCCTCGCCATACTTGCGGGCGATCTCCTCGGCGCGCATCTCCGCCTGGATGTCCGAGACGACCTCGCAACCTGTGACAAGCGATGAGACGGCAAAGACCACGAGGAGAAGTCGCACCAGGTGCGCAAGCCACCGGTCCCCACCTCTCGCCCCACGGCCCTTTCGGTGTCTAACATTCATCCTGGCCCTCCTGGTGAGCGGCTTTTCCACTCAATGGCCGCATCGCCCTTGATGAGCGTTGCTACTTGTTGAGTAATCTTCATTCAGAGTTTCCGAGCACGTTTCGATCCACAGGGACGAGCTAACGCTCTCTCACACTCTCATCCCGAAACCGCAGCAACGGACTCAGGAAAAACTCGATCAACCGCCTCGTCCCGGTCTTCGATTCCACCGTGACCGTCATGCCCGGACTGAGCGCCACGGGCCTGCCGTTGACCTGGATCTGCGAGCGCTTCATCAACACCCGCATCTTGTAGACCAGCCCCTTGCGCTCATCGGCAACGGCGTCGTTCGACAGGTCGACGACGTCACCGGCAATGGTGCCGTATTTGGTAAACGGAAAGGCATCGACCTTGATCTCGGCTTGCTGACCGACCTCGACGAAGCCGATGTCCTTGTTCTCCAGGATCGCCTCGACCTCGAGCGCCCCACCCTGCGGTACGATCACCATCAGTTCCTGGGCGGGGGTGACAATGGCGCCAATGTTGTGGACAGCGAGTTGTTGCACGGTGCCCGCGACTGGGGCTTTGATCGTCTGCGCCCTCGCCCGGCTTTCCGCCTTGATCAGCTCCTGCTTGGCTGCGGCGTGACGACCTTCCGCCTCGTCGAGACGCTCGAGCACCTGACGGTGAAACTCGCTGCGGGTCAAGGCGGTGCGGGCACCGAGTTCCTCGATGGCGACATCGAGCTCGGCCACCCGGCCTTGCTGGGTGCGCAGGTCGTGATAGATCTCGAGGCGCTCCCGCTCGGTCTCCAGGTACTGCTGTTCGGGCAGCAGCTTCTGCTCGGCCAGGCCCTTCTGGTTATTGGCGCGCCGCGTGACGATCGGCAACAGGGCATCGAGCTTGTCGACCTGGCGCTGGGCGCTGCGCTGTTCGACGCGCTGTCTTTCCTGTTCGTACTTCAGGATCGTGAGTCGGTCTTCGAACTCCCGCCATTGACGGAGAAGGAGGTTGTCGTTCGCCTCCCGCATTTCCTGTTCGGTCGGCGGTCTTTCGAGCTGCAGCCAGTCCGACAGGTGTTTACAGCGCGCCACCTCGCGAGCGACGGTGTCACGCTCTTTGGTCAATCGCTCGACATCGGCCCTCGTGCCGGTCGGGTCGAGCTCGATAATCACCTCACCGGCGGCGACGCGCTGCCCGTCGGCAACATGAATCACCGTCACGGTGCCAATTTCCAGCGGCTGCACCGTCTTGCTGTGCCCGCTGGGGATGATCCGCCCCTGGGCAACGGCGACAATATCGACCTCACTGAGGCTCGCCCAAACGACAGCCAGGGTAAAGAAGGCCAGGATGGTCCACAGGATTGCCCGACCCGCCGGCGAAGGCGAGGTCTCCTGGATCTCCAGCGCGGCCGGCAGAAATGTGGTCTCAATGCTCCAGCTCATGCATTGTCCCCCGGAGGCGATTGCATCTGCCCACCGCCCCCGACGCCAAAGCCGCCCCGTGGGTTTACCGCCAGACCGGCCTGCATCGCATGCAGCCGCATATAGATCCCTCGCTCCCGCAGCAGTGCGTCGTGACTGCCCTGCTCGACGATCCGACCCTCCTCTACCACCAGGATCCGATCGGAATGCCTGACCGCACTGAGGCGATGGGCGATGACGAACACGGTGCGCCCCTGGCTGATGGCCCGCATATTCTGCTGGATGATGCGCTCGGACTCGTAGTCGAGCGCACTGGTCGCCTCGTCGAGGATCAGGATGCCCGGGTTGGTGACCAGGGCACGCGCAATCGCGATACGCTGGCGCTGCCCGCCGGACAGATTCGCGCCGTGTTCGCCCACCAGCGTGTCGTAACCTTCAGGGAGTTCGAGTATGAACTCGTGCGCCCCGGCGAGCTTGGCGGCGGCAATCACCGGCTCCATCGGCAGGCCGGGGTTGGCCAGGGCAATGTTCTCGCGCACGCTGCGGTTGAACAGGAAGTTCTCCTGCAATACCACGCCGACCTGGCGCCGCAGCCAGGCCGGTTCGACCAGCGCCAGGTCCACACCATCGATCAGCACCCTGCCCGCCGCCGGCACGTACAGGCGCTGGATCAGCTTGGTCAGCGTGCTCTTGCCCGAGCCGGAACGACCGACGATACCGATCACCTCACCGGGCCGGATTTCCAAGGTTATGTCGCTCAGCACCTGTGGGCGCTCGGGCGCATAGCGGAAGCTGACATGATCAAAGCGGACGGCACCCTTCAGTTCGGGCAGGGTCGCGCGGCCTGGGTTGTAGCCGGGTTCGGTCGGGGTGTTGAGGATGTCGCCCAGACGCCGCACCGAGATGCCGGCCTGCTGGAAGTCCTGCCACAGCTGCACCAGACGCAGGATCGGACCGCTGATCCGCCCGGCGATCATGTTGAACGCGATCAGCTGGCCCACCGAGAGATCGCCCTTCATGACCAGGGTCGCGCCGATCCACAGAATCAACACCACGGTGACCTTGTTGATGAAGCCCGCGGTCTGGCCGGCGATGTTGCCGAGGTTGGCGGCCTTGAAGCTGGCGCCGACATAGCCGGCCAGCTGCTCTTCCCAGCGGCGCTGCATCTGTGGCTCGACGGCCATCGACTTGAGCGTCTGGATGCCGTTGACGGATTCGACCAGGAAAGCCTGATTTTCGGCGCCGCGGTTGAATTTCTCTTCCAGGCGGCGGCGCAGGATCGGCGTGACCAAGGCCGACAGGAGCACGTAGAAGGGAACCGCCCCGGCCACCACCGCGGTCAGGATCGGGCTGTAGTGGTACAGCACCGCGAAGAACACCAGCGTGAAGAACAGGTCGATCAACAGGGTCAACGCGGAACCGGTGAGAAAGTTGCGGATGTTCTCCAGCTCGCGCACCCGCGCCACCGAGTCGCCTACCCGGCGCGCCTCGAAATAGGACAATGGCAGCCGCAGCAGATGACCGAACAGCTTGGCACCCAGAAGCACGTCGACCCGGTTGGTCGTGTGCGAGAAGACATAAGTCCGCAGACCACCGAGCACGACCTCGAAGAATGAGATGGCGAGCAGACCGATCGCCAGCACATCGAGCGTCGTCAGCCCACGATGGACGAGCACCTTGTCGATAATCACCTGGAAGAACAGCGGCGTGACCAGCGCGAACAGCTGCAGGAAGAACGACGCCGCCAGCACCTCGGCGAACAGCTTGCGGTATTTGACGATCGCCGGGATGAACCAGCCGAAGCCGAACTTGCCGCCAAGGTCCTTGAGCGAGGCGCGGCGGGTTATCAGGATCAACCGTCCGGACCACGCCTCTTCGAAGATGGCGCGCGGCAGCGTCAGCGGCCGTGGTTCGAGAGGGTCCTGGATCAGGACCCGATCATCCTGGAAGCCGGCAAGGATGACAAAATGCCCGTCCGTATGCTGGGCAATCGCCGGCAGCGGGGTGATCTTCAGCCGGTCCCATTGACTACTGACGGATTGTGCCTTGAAGCCGAGACGGCGCCCGGCTCGTACCAGACTGTCGGCATCGAAATGCTCCGAAGGCGCACCATGCTCGTGCGCAATCTGCTGTGGATCGGCTGCGATCTGATGAAACCGCGCTATCCGGACAAGACACGTCAGTCCAGTATCTTGGCGATTGCTTTCCGTGCTGTGGGGCATCCTTCCCCAATCCTTCTATCCTTGCTGACGTGTCGAAGGTACCCATTTCCAGTGTGCGGGACAAGCGTTCTTGGTTGTGCGCGGAAAATGTCACGGCGTCGGTCGTTGCATCGTCCCTTCATGGGTACCGGCGCAGTGGCTCCAACGCTGGCCCAGCGCCCCGGCCGAACCCAGGTCAGTTGTCCGGTACGCGGCCTCCTCCCAAACCACGGCCAGAAGCGTGGCGCCACGCATTCCGATCCCTGCTGCGTGTCAGGCCTACCGGATGATCCCGCAAGGCCATACGACTATGGCGTACGCCGGAACGGTCATCGCACTGGCCAGCCTGCTGGCTCTGCTCACCGTGCTGTCCAGTGCCTTGACGTCGCGGCTCGGCATCCCAGTGCGATCGATATACCACGGGGTCGGCATGCTGGCCGGCGAAAATGGCGGTTCGAGATCCGCTACGATGACTTCGACTTGGGCTTATCTCATCGGCAGTGCAGACTTCGCTGGGGTCCTGCCAGCTCGCGGAGCCGATGCACATCCGCCGGCTCCAGTGAACCATAGCGCTTGCACCAACGGTGAATCGTCCGCTTTCCAATGCCATGTCGATTCGCAACATCCATCTCCGGCCGAGTCTCTGCCTCACGCAGGATCTTGACCATCTGCTCTTCAGTGAATCAGCTCTTCTTCATACGCTCCTCGCAGAGGTACAGTCAGACCCTTAGCGCGGATACATACGGCTCACTTTGTTCGTCACGGGGTCTAAGCCTCCGATCTCTAACAACGAGTGGCGATTGGGTACCAGAGGCACGCAGGAACACCGCACGCCAATGATCCACAACGTGCGACACGCGCAGCGACCAAGCTGAAACACTGACCGTCTCACTCTTGTATCGCTTTGGAATGACGACCTGCGTCGCACATTGACCCGAGGAAGCACTTATTGGGCTGTCCAATTCTTGGGCTCCACGTCTGCTTCACCGGCAGCTGGATCGTGCGAACTGCCTCGACCCGAGTGGCGAGCGGGACCTCGCCGTAGCTGCGCCCCACGGAGTTACCCGCGTGCCCCATGAGCGCGTCGTGCACCTTTTCCGGGATTCCTGCCGCGCGGCAGCAGGACTTGAAGGTGTGACGGAAGCTGTGAAAGACCAGGCGCCGGTCACGCAACCCGCAGCCGGCTAGGCTGCGCAGGTATCGACCCCACCACTTCGAGAAATTGCCGCCGCGCGGACGGCCGTGATCCGGCTCGAGCTGCGGGACGAGCCAGTCGTGCCCGTGATCGGCAATGTCGTCGCGATAGATCAGGAACCCGGCGGCATACCGCTAGTTGCGGCTGTAGACCAACAAGGTGAACACCTGTCGCAGCTCATCGCTGGTAAACGAGCGGCGTCCGATATCCGGCACCTCCGCCTTCGGATTCCGCGGACTGCGGGCGACACTCTGTGGGAGAAAGCCGGCATCGAAAGCCGCTTGCAGCAGGGTGCCGATGAACCCGATCTTTTTCGCCACGGTGGCGCGCTGGCGTTTCCTGCCGATCAGGTAGTCGTGCTATGCCGCGATGTCCGTGCTTTCGAGGGCCGACGGGGGCTTGCCGATAACCTTGCGAAACTCCCGTGCTATGCCGGTCAGTTCGCGGTGCGTGCTGCGGCTGCAGTCTGGATGCAATCAGCGCCAGTAGCTCACCAGTCCGTCGATCGAATCGTCGAACGCAGAAGGCGGATTTGCGTGACCGATGCCGTTGTCACTGTCGCCGCTGGCATCCCGGCACAACGGGTCAGGCGCGAAGGGTTCGTCCGCGGCCATCGCCCCATCCTGCGACGGGTGGAACGGATCGCTTGCCAGTGCAGCCGTTGGCTGCGGCGCCCCGAGTCGTTCCGCCGCGAAACGCTGCAGTTACTGGCCCGCGAGCTGCAACGCGAGCGGCTGCGCGACAGCGAGCTCGCCGGTCTGCAGGTTGAGGCGGATTAGTTGGCCTTACCGCGGCACCGAGTAGAGCGGGACGCGGATCTGGAAGTAGAAGCTGCCATGGTGGAACGTCAGATAGGTCATCACGGTATCTCCAAAAGGTTGAGATACCGTGGGTGTGACCCCTTGTAACACCAGGATGTTGCACCAAGAGCTTACCTACACCCTTGTTGTCACTCTAATTTACTGCCATCCCAGCGATTTGGCGTTAATTGGCGGAGAGAGAGGGATTCGAACCCTCGATGTTTTCTTAATTTTCTATAGGTTATTAAAGATACCATGTCCAGACCGCGTCTAACTGAAGCCGCAAAATACTTCGGTGAGTATGATCATCCTGGCTCCACAATCATCCGCCCACTGGCATGCGAAGCGCGATTTTTTCGCCATCTGGAAAGATGTCGCCGCTCTCGCGTAGTCGCCGTAGCGTTCGATACAACACCTCATGTGTCAGTCCAAGTTCCGCAGCCCAGCTCTTACGAGTCTGGTTCAGTATGATCACACCGTCACTGCCCTCGGTCTCCATGTAATGCAGGATTCTGTCGGCAGCGCTGTTCAGG
>JAGRHB010000288.1:1502-3080 GCA_020445245.1 Gammaproteobacteria bacterium | reverse complement strand
GTTCCTTTAGCTTTTTTGGTCACTACCAGACGGTAAGCATACCGTACATCGACTGGACGCCAGACTAGAAGCAAATCCACACGGCTGACTTGACAATCATCAAGGTACAACCCCGCTGTGAGCGCGTTAATCCCACCGCACACTCTCGTATACGGAGGCTTTCCACCAATGTCCACGATCATTAACCAGGGCACGCTGTCAAAAACCAAAGTCAGCCTGCTCTCCACTGCAATCGCTGTCGCCCTCGGTGGCTTCGGTACTGCGGCCAACGCCGCCGGCCCGACGCTGAGCGATGCCGACTTCGAAAAGAGCAAGACCATTTACTTCCAGCATTGCGCAGGCTGCCACGGCACGCTGCGCAAGGGCGCAACCGGCAAGAGCCTTGAACCGAAAGGCAACCCGAAGAAGAACCAGAAAGGTACGCTGGAACTCGGCCAGGAACGTCTCGAGAAGATCATCAAGTTCGGCACCGAAGGTGGCATGAACAACTTCAGCGAGATCCTGACGGATGCGGAAATCAAGGCAATGGCCACCTACATCCAGATGGAACCTCCGATTCCGCCGGAGATGTCGCTGGCACAGATGAAGGCCAACACCAAGGTCTATGTCGACCCGAAGGACTATCCGACCAAGCCCCTGCACGGCCGCAACTGGAAGAACTTCTTCGTCGTCATCGAGCGTGATGTCGGCAAGGTCGCGGTCGTCGACGGTGACAAGAAGGAAATCATCGCTCACATCCCGACCGGCTATGCGGTACACGTGATCAAGGCGCTCGAGCACTCGAATGCCGCACACCCGGACAACCCGAACGACGTCGGCCGCTTCTGGTACACCCAGGGCCGTGACGGCAAGATGACCAAGATCGACCTCTGGCAGACGCCGGACAAGATGCTGGTTGCCGAGACCAAGGTCGCCTATGACGCCCGTGACGTCGCGGTCTCCGGTGATGGCAAGTACATCATCGGTGGCGGCTACTGGCCGCCGCACTTCGTCATCGTCGATGCCAAGACCATGGATCCGCTGAAAGTCGTTTCCACCCGCGGTGTCAACATCGATGGCGAGTATGTGAACGAGTCACGCGTCGCAGCCATCTACGACACGCCAAACGAGAAGTCCTGGCTGGTCGCTCTGAAGGAGCTCGGCCAGATGTGGCAGGTCGATTACACCGACCTCGACAACCTGCGCATCGACAAGATGGACACCGCCAAGTTCCTGCATGACGGTTTCTTCGACCCGACGGGTCGCTACTTCCAGATCGCCGCCAACGCGTCGAACAAGATGGTCGTGGTCGACACCAAGGAGCGCAAGAAAGAGGCGTTGATCGACGTCGACAAGCTGCCGCACCCGGGCCCGGGCGCCAACTGGATGGATCCGAAGTGCGGACCGGTCGGTGGCACCACTCACCTGGGCGTCGGCAAGGTCACCGTCTGGGGTAACGACCCGGCCGGCCACAAGGACGCTGCGTGGAAGGTCTGCTACGAGGTTGAGACGGACGGCCCCGGCCTGTTCATCCGCACCCATCCGAAGAGCAAGTACTTCTGGGCTGACCAGACCAAGCATCCGGAGCCGGGTGTACAG
>JAGRHB010000288.1:0-1487 GCA_020445245.1 Gammaproteobacteria bacterium | reverse complement strand
GAGACCCGCCAGATCGTCAAGACGATCACGGTCACCAACGTCCCGGGCCAGGCTGCGGTCCACATGGAGTTCAACGCCGATGGTACCGAGGTATGGGTATCCGCGTGGAACATGAAGGACAGCAAGAAGGACAACGGCGAGATCGTCGTGTATGACGCGAACACCCTGGAAGAAAAGACCCGTATCAAGGGCTTCTTTGCTCCGACAGGCAAGTTCAACGTCACCAACCGTTCCGAGCACGTCACCTGACCGGCGACGTGTGATGCAACAGCTACGTTGATCCACCGGCGGGCATGGGGAAGCACTTCATGCCCGCCTTTTTTTAGATCCGAAAACTCCAGATCCCGCGGAGAAAAACGATGCAGCAACAGTCGTTACTGAAGAGCCTATTGACCCGCAAGGTCGCGTTTGGCGCAACCCTTGGCGCCGCCGTCCTGTTCATGGCGATCGGCGTGATGCTGTGGGGTGGCTTCAACTGGGGCATGGAGATGACCAACACGGGCGAGTTCTGTATCTCGTGTCACGAGATGCGCGAAAACGTCTATGCCGAATACAAGGGCAGCATCCACGATGGCAACCGCAGCGGTGTCCGCGCCAGTTGCCCGGACTGCCACGTACCCAGACCCTGGGTGCACAAGATCGTCCGCAAGATTCAGGCCAGCAACGAGATCTACCACAAGCTCCTTGGCACCGTAGACACCCCGGAGAAATTTGACGAGCACCGCCTGACGATGGCGCGCCGGGTGTGGGATGCGATGAAGAGCACCGATTCCCGCGAGTGCCGCAACTGCCACGACTGGGACACGATGAACCCGGAACGGCAGAAGCCGCGCGCCCGCAACCAGCACAAGTTCGCGATGGAGAACGGCCATACCTGCATCGACTGTCACAAGGGAATTGCACACAAGCCGGTGCACAAGAACCTGAGCGAAGAGGAACTGGAAAAACTGAGTGCCGCGGTCCCGGCCCATGCCCGCGAAGTACCACAGTCGTTCATCGACGGCCTGGCCAAGGTCAAGGCGACTGAAGACGCTGCCGAACTCGCACAGCAGGAAGAGGCCCGGAAAGAGCGCGAACAGCGCAAGGCGGCCAAGCTGGCCGAACAGCAACGGATCGATGCCGCTGTCGCTGCGGCCCTCGCAACAGCCGGTGCCGCAGGCGCCCAGGCGGCAGGCCAGGCCGCACCGGCCGCTGCAGCCGCTGCGCACGGCTTCGGTGTCGACTGGTCCGGTTCGCCCGAGCGCCGTATCACCCTGTTCTACCCGGGCCAGGCCTCGATGGAATGGACCCTGGTCGGCAAGTACCACGGCGGCGCGCTGCCATTCAAGTCCGGCGACCGCTGTGTCACCTGCCACGACAAGGAAACCGCCGACATGGGCAAGAAGATGGTCACCGGCGCCAAGGCCGAGACCACGCCGATCCCCGGCAAGCGCCCCGGCATACCGGTGACGGTGCAGGCCGCGCATGATGCCGACAACCTGTACCTG
>JAGRHB010000287.1 GCA_020445245.1 Gammaproteobacteria bacterium | reverse complement strand
TCGAACAGGCCGGACTCCACCGCACGCCGGGTGGCCGCAAACGCAGCTTCACGGACCGTTTTCTCGTCGTTGAACAGGCGCAGGATTTCGTTGAAGTCACCGGCATAGACCGGCTCGGAAATGTACGCCAGTCCGCCGGGCCGCAGTACGCGCGCGATCTCGCGAAACGCGGCGTCCATGTCATCGACGGGAACGTGGTGCAGCGACTTGAGCATGATGACGGCATCGACCGATGCATCCGGCAGGCCGATCGCCTGGGCACCGCCGTAGACGAAACTCACATTGGGCAGATCCGGGATCAGCAGGTTTTTCTCGTGCTGGATACGGTCCACCTCCATCGCGACGATCTCGCGCAGTGGGAAGGACTCGGCAAGACGGCGCGTCGTGAACGCCGCGCCACAGCCCAGCTCCAGCAGGCGGGTATTGTCGAGTGGTAACAGTTTGCCGATCTGGTCGAAATCGGATGAACGCGGCAGCTTGCCGTCAAGCGCGATCTGCATCATGTCAAACAGGGTTCCGTTTTTTTGACAGTTTATGCAGTGCCGCCGTCGATTGACAATGCGTGATCGCAATAGTCTGCCGTGGAGCGAAGCGGATAACAGGCATGGCCCGGCGCTGCATAGACCAACAATTGACGCAAATGGGTGGTATGTTGCCGATCGATGCCGGTCGATGACGGCGCCCGTGCAAGCTGCAAGGAACAACAGGTGGCCATCGAGACACCCGAACAGCATGAAGCCCTGATCAGGGCGCTGATGGACACGGCCCGCTGGCCGCAGGGCGGTGGCGACCGCAGGCGGATCGACACGCACATCTCCAGTGTCATTCTCGCCGGCAACCTTGCCTACAAGATCAAAAAACCTCTCGATCTGGGCTTTCTCGACTTCGTCAGCCTGCACGCTCGCGAACAGGCCTGTCATGAGGAGCTGCGCCTGAACCGGCGTCTGGCACCTGACATCTACCTGGATGCGCTGCCGGTCACCGGCTCCGTCGATGCGCCTCGGGTCGACGGTGGAGGCCCGGTGATCGACTGGGCTGTGGTGATGCGGCGCTTCGACCCGGACGCCATCCTCGCCAATCTGGCGGCCGAGTTGACCCCATCGCTGATCGCGCGTCTGGCGCATTGCGTCGCCACGTTTCATGCTGGCGCGGCGGTGAGTCCCGATACCGCGCCTTACGGCGGTCCGGAAGCCGCGTTGGCGCCGATGCAGGACAACTTCGATCAGATCACCGCACTGACCGGCGACGGGCATCCATCGCTGAATAGACTGCGGGCCTGGACGCTGGAGCGGTATGCGGACCTGCTCGACACCCTGTGTCGACGCAAGGCCACGGGCCATGTACGCGAATGCCATGGCGATCTGCACCTGGGCAATGTCGCGCTGATCGACGGTGAACCGGTGGTATTCGATGCCATCGAGTTCAATCCCGGCCTGCGTTGGATCGATACGCTCAACGACGTCGCCTTCCTGACGATGGACCTGCATCACGGTGGGCGCGCAGCCCTGGCTTACTGTTTCCTGGATCGCTACCTGCAGATCACGGCGGACTACGAAGGGCTTGCGGTGCTGCGATTCTACGAGGTGTATCGGGCGATGGTGCGGGCCAAGATCGCAGCCATCCGCCAGCAACAGGACCTGCCGGCGCAGGAGCGCCAGCTGGTCGAGATCGAGCTGGCCAGTTACCTCACGTTGGCCGAACGACTCACGGCGGCACGGCGCGGTGCCCTGATCATCACTTATGGTCTTTCCGGCAGCGGCAAGAGCTTCCAGGGCGCGGCGCTGACCGGGCCGCTGCCGGCGCTGTGTCTGCGTTCGGATGTCGAGCGCAAGCGCCTGCTGGGCGTGGATCCGGGCGAGGACGCTACGGTGCTGGGTGGCTACTCGGCTGACCTGACCCGGCGCACTTACGCGCGCCTTGCCGAACTCGCACGCAGCGTGGTCGATGCCGGTTATGTCGCGGTCGTCGATGCGACCTTTCTGCTGGCCGCGCAGCGTGCGCCGTTCAGCACGCTCGCGGCGGAACTCGGAGTGCCGTTCGTGATCCTCGATTGTGACGCCCCGGTCGAGGTGCTGAGGCAACGCATCCTGATGCGCAGGCAGGAGGCGGGCAACGTCTCGGATGCGGACCTCGCGGTCCTGGAACGTCAGCTTGTCGTGCGTGAACCGCTGTCGGATGCGGAGCTGGGCCACGCCATCCCGGTGCGACCGGAAAGTGATCCGCCGGTTGCGTTACTGCGACAGCGGCTGGCGCGGTAGATGGGTCGATACAACACCTGCAGGAGGGGTTGCCAGACGTTTTCGTTCTCCCGGGGAAATCATTCCGCATAGCCGCTCAGTTCGAGATAGCCGACACCGCTGTGACTGCCTGAGACCACCACGGCACCCTCCCAGTAGCGTACCGTGTGGCGCATCGCCTGCTCGTCGAACGCAGCCTCGATGTTCAGGTTTAGTGCGTGCTGCGGGATTGAGAGGTGCCACGCGACCGGGTAGGCGACGCCATCTTCATCGTGCCAGGTGCGCGCCGGCACCGCCTGTACGCCGTCCAGTGACAAGGCGTGTGTCGTGCCGTCCGCATCGACGAGCACCCCGCTGCTGAACCGTTGCGCCATGCCGTCTTTGCCGCGCATCCGGTAGAACATCAGGTCACGACCATCGTCGAGCTGCAGTGCAAACCAGTCCCAGCCTGCCTGATCAGTGGCCAGCGCCGAGCTCGACCATTCCCGGTCGAACCAGGAGTTGCCACTGACGCGATATTGTCGGTTCGCGATGCGGATCTCGCCTCGCGTCGGCAGGCGTGTATAGGAGTAGTAGTACGAGGCGTCGCCGGGTGAACCACCTTTGCGCGACAGTCCCCGCTCACCCTGCAACACCAGGGGTCGATTGCCGCGTTCGAGGGTCAGCGCAATCGCCATGTCGCTGTCGGCCGCATCGAGGCGGACGGGAAATGGGTCGCCCGGTTCACCCTCGATCGACCATGGTCCCAGCCACACCCGCAGCGGATCACTTTGCGCGCCCGCCAGGCCGACGGCGGCACGGCTGAAGCGCTCACGGCTGTGGTGCAGGCGCTGTTCGAGGTCGCTGACCGCCAGATGGCCCATGTATAT
>JAGRHB010000286.1 GCA_020445245.1 Gammaproteobacteria bacterium | reverse complement strand
CGAGGTAGAAATAGAACAGGAACGCCAGCTGCTCGGCGTTGTTCATCGGGTCGGGATAGCCGCCACCGTATAGGTAGTCGCGGATCTGGTCGACCTTGCGTCGGGTTTCAGGGGTCAGGGGCATGGGTTACGGCTTCATTCAAGGTTTAGGGTGTTCTTCGGCTGGCTCGCCAGCGTTCGCGTCGAGGAGCACCGCGGCATTCATGTCCGCGATGACCTTGGCCAGGGCATCTTCACTACCAAAGGTCTGCACGGCCCGCTGCAGGCCGCCGATATTCGAAAAAGGCGGCACGACGAAGTGGTCGACCGTGAACTCGTCCAGGTCGCCGGCATTGGCCTTTATGTACTCGCAGATCGTCAGCAACAGGCGCCGCTGCTCAGAATGCAGGGCGGTTCGGGCCGCGACCCAGGCCTCGAACCTGGCGCCGAGCAAGGCCGCTTGCTGCTCATCGGGATCGAGGAAGACGAAGTTGCCGTTGTCATCGACCGTGACCCACTCGCGCGTCGTCGGGTCGATGTGGTCGTCGACGTCGAGGGTCACCAGGGTGCGCGGCTGGTAGGTCTTGCGCGGTTGCGTCTCGCGGATCATCCCACCCTCGGGAACGGTCTCGTCATCGTCGTGGAAGTCGGTGACGCCCACGAAGTCAAACAGCGTGAACAACGTCTTGCCCGGCGCCTTGCGCGTGCCGCGGCCGCGCATCTGGCGGTAGAGGACGACGGAGCGCGTGAAGCGCGCCATCACGAGGTTGACCACCTCGGGCGCATCGAACCCGGTATCGAGCATGTTCACCGATACCAGGATCTGCGGGAATTTTTCCTTCTTGAACCGCTTTATCTTGGTCGGGCCATCGACCGTGTCGTCCCTGCCGAAACCGGACACCACGAAATCGGCGTAGCGGACATCCGGTGAGGGTTTCTCGTGGGCGAAGGCCTCGTCGAACATCTGCGCCAGGGCCTCGGCGTGGCGTTTGGTCACGGCGAACACGATGGTCTTGCCGATCAGCGGTTTACGCAGACGCCCGGTGTGGTCGACATAACCGTCGCGCATCACCTGCTGGTACTCACGGACGATCGCGCGGTTGCGCTCGGGTATCGTGAACTTGCGCTCCAACGCGTTGGGGTCGACTGAGATCGGGTCGCCTGCCTGGAAGAGGGCCTCGAACTCCTCCCGCTCCTTGGGCGACATCGCCGTCCAGTCCAATTCGTCGCGCCGGACTTCGAAGCCGCCCTCGGCCGCGGTCTTGACCGTCTGCGCCTTGTAGATCTGGTACGGCACCAGGTAGCCCTCGTGGACCGCCTGCTGCAGCGTGTAGCGGAACGTGGGCTCGCTCACCTCGAAGAAGCGCAGCGTGTCGCGCACGAACAGTTTGTCCTCCTCGTCTCCGCTGTCGACCTCGCTGCTGAACGGCGTCGCGGTCAGCCCCGCCTGCACACCATCGAAGTACTTGAGGATGCCGCTCCACTTGCCATAGATGCTGCGGTGGCACTCGTCGGTGACGATCAGATCAAAGTAGCCCGCCGAGTAGTCCCGGTAAACATTGACCATGCTCTGCAGCGTGGTCACGGTGATGCGCTTTTCATCCTGGAAACGCCGGCCGGCCCGCAGCACGTAGCAGGGGTAATCGGACAGGTGTTCGTTGAAGGCGTCCTCGGTCTGCTTGGCCAGGGTGATGCGGTCGACCAGGAACAGGACCCGGGTGATGTTGTTGGCCTCGAACAGCCGCTTGATAAAGGCCGCCGCGGTGCGCGTCTTGCCGGTACCGGTCGCCATCTCGACCAGTAGCTTGCGCCGGCCGGCGTTCATCTCACGGCACAGGGTGTCGATGCAGTCGCGCTGGTAGTCGCGGCCGGCAATCCTGGCGTCGACCGGCTTGGTCAGCGGATCGACGCGCACCTGGCGCTTGGCGTAGCGACGTTCCAGGTCGACCTGACTGAAGAAGCTCGCCACCTTGCGCGGATAGGCCTCGGTTCGGTAATCCCAGAACAGGATCTCGTCGCCATTGGCCAAAAAGACGTAGGGCACGTCATGCAGTTGTTCGGCATAGGCGCGGCCCTGCGCCGCGGCCTCCTGCAGGTTCACAGAGGCGCGCTTGGCCTCGATCACCGCTGCGGCGCGCCCGTGCCGGTCGCAGAGGACGTAGTCGGCCAAGGTCCCGTCCGGTAGCTGGTACTCGTAACGCACGCTGTGGCCATCGGTCATATCCCAGCCGACATCCTTCAGCTGGGCGTCGATGACGACGCGGGAAAAGGCCTCTTTCTGGCCGTTGGGTGGGGTCACGCGCTGGCTTCCTTGTCTTGCATCAGTCGCTATCCATGGCCGGCGCGTCGAACTCCTCGGGCTCGTCCGGGATTTCCGTGAAGACACGCATCAACGGGAAGTTGATGTAGTAGTTGTAGCGCCCGATCTTGTGCTTCTCGACAAAGCCCTCGTCGGTAAGGCGGTCGAGGTACTTTGTCGCGGTCAAACGGGATACCCGCAGGTCGTTTTGCAGCGCCTCAATCTTGGTGTACGGGTGCCGGAACAGGTTATTCAGCAGATCCTGGCTATAGATCTTGGGTAGCTCAGCCCGGATGCGGTGCTTGTAGTCCATCATCAGCGCCTTGATACGGCCGATGATCCAGATGGTCTGCCGTGCGGTCAGTTCCACACCCTGCAGCATGTAGAGGATCCACGGTTCCCAGTCGCCGGTGTCGCGGGTCTGTTGCAGCAGCCGGTAGTACTCGCTCTTGGTGCGGATCACGTAGCGGCTGAGGTACAGCACCGGGATGTTGAGCAGGCCCTTGGCGACCAGGTAGAGGATATTGATGATCCGCCCGGTCCGCCCGTTGCCGTCGTAGAACGGGTGGATGCTCTCGAACTGGTGATGGATCACGGCCATTTTCACCAGCGGGTCGGCGTCGCTCAGAGCGTCATCGTTGATGAACTGCTCCAGGTTCGTCATCAGGTGCACGAGTTCGGCGTGATCCTGCGGCGGCGTGTACACAGTCGCGCCGGTGCGCTCGTTCTTCAGCGCCGTGCCGGGCACCTTGCGGATGCCGGCATCGTTCAGCACCAGCTCATGGTGGATGTCGAGGATACGGTTCGTCGTCAGCAGGCGGTCATGCGAGACGAGCGCAAA
>JAGRHB010000285.1 GCA_020445245.1 Gammaproteobacteria bacterium | reverse complement strand
GCTGTTCGGCCATTCGCTGATCTCGGTACCGTTTTGCGTGTACGGCGGCGTGCTGGCGGACGACGAGCAGGTGCGCATGGCGCTAGAGGCACATGCGGTGCAGCTGGCCGAGCGTCTGGGCGTGGATCATCTCGAGGTGCGCAACGACCATCCCGTGCGCGACGACTGGCCGCGGAAAGACCAGTTGTACGTCACCTTCAGGCGTGAACTGAGCCCGGATCACGAGGCGAATATGAATGCCATCCCGCGCAAGCAGCGGGCGATGGTGCGCAAGGGCATCAAGGCCGGCCTGGTCGGCGAAGTCGACGACGACATCGAGCACCTCTACCGTGCGTATTCGGAGAGCGTGCGCAACCTGGGGACGCCAGTGTTTCCGAAGGCGCATTTTCGTGCGATCAGGGTCGAGTTCGGCGACGACGTCGATGTCGTCACGGTCAGGCACCGGGGTGATGTGGTCGCCTCGGTGATGAACTACTACTTCCGGGACCAGGTGCTGCCGTTCTACGGCGGCGGTATCTCTGCGGCGCGTGAACTGGCGGCCAACGACTTCATGTACTGGGAAGTGATGCGGCGCGCGGTGGAGCGTGGCTGCCGGTTGTTCGATTTCGGCCGCAGCAAGGTAGACACCGGTTCGTACAGTTTCAAGAAGCACTGGGGTTTCGAGCCGCAGCCACTGAGCTACGAATATCACCTGGTGCGCGCGACGCAGATACCGGATCTCAATCCCAACAACCCGAAGTACCGGGTCTTCATCAACGCATGGAAGCGCCTGCCGATTGGGGTGAGCCGGATGATCGGCCCGTGGCTGGCGAAAGGTCTGGCGTAACCGGAAAATGCCACTGGCAGGCAGGCAGGCGGACGGTGGTCAGGCGACGTTGACGCGGTTCCTGCCCTTGTCTTTGGCCCGGTACAGCGCCTGATCGGCGCGGTTGAGCAGGTCCAGGATGTCTTCGGCCTTTTGGTAGGTGGCGACCCCGGCAGACAGCGTGATCTGGCCCAATGGCTTTTTGTTGTCGGCGCGCACCAGCTGTGCATTGGCGACCGCCATACGGATCGATTCCGCGACAGCTTCGGCGCCCTTGATGCCCGTGGCCGGCAGCAGCACGGTGAATTCCTCGCCGCCATAGCGTGCGGCCGTGTCGCGGCCCTTGATGTTCTTCTGCAGCACCTGCGACACGAAGCGAATGACGCGGTCGCCGATCAGGTGGCCGTGGGTGTCGTTGATCAGTTTGAAATGATCGATGTCGAGCATGATGACCGAGGGTGGTTGCCCGTTAGGCATCTCGGCCACGGCGGCATTGAGACGGTCGATCAGTGCGAGGCGGTTGTACAGACCGGTCAAGGGATCGGTGAGCGCGCGCTGGCGCTCGAGCTGCAACTGCTCCTGCAGTTCCTCGATCTCGCGTGACTTGGACTCGAAATGTTGCTGCAGCTCGCTGGTGGAGCTGCGCATCGAGCAGGTCTCGATGATCAGTGCCTGCAGCATCTGGCGGATACTCGTCAGATCGTCGCTCGCGCCGACGCCCCTGGCGAAGCCGTCGAGGGTGCCCTCGAACGCCTGCGCATCGTTTCCTGCATCGTTCAGCGAGGCGCTGACATCGACCAGGATCCTGGTCAGGTCGGTACGGACCTGCTCGATATTGCCGATGTCGTGTTCTGCGACGTACTGGCGATAGAGCCGGCTGCACGCCTCTGCGGTGAACGAGGCGCCTTCACCGAGCAAGCGATCAATCTCGGTCTGCAGTTGCGGGTTCTCGCCGCTGACATAGGTGTACCATACGGCATAGTTATGCGGGGTCGGCGGTATCTGGTGGCGTGACATCAGTGGAACTGCCAGACGCAGCAACTCGGCCGCGGTATCGGCGGCTGCCTCCTGTGCACTGACACTCATTCTCGCATCCCTTGGCCGTGTTTGGGCTGTTTTCAGGGCCCTTCAACGCTGTATCGGTTGAAACCGGCCCGGACTTTAGACGCCTCTTTCAGAACGGTTTCTCAGGGCGTTCTGCCATCGCCACGGTGTACTGTCGTCCCTGCTTGATTTTCTGGTGATTGCCGAAGACCTCCCCGAAGGCGCGCGCAATGAACTGGCGCAGGCCGCTGATCACCACCACGTAGAAGCGCCCGCCCGGCTCTAGGCGCTCGCGGATGTCATGGAAGAACAGGTAGTAGTGTTCCTTGCTGGTCTTGGCGGGCAGGTTGGTCACTGCCAGGGTGAAGGACTGTGGCGGTACGTGGCGCAGGCCGTCGCTCAGCATCGCATGGGCATTGTCGATGTGGTTGAGCCTGGCATTGGTATTCGCATATTCGACGGCCACGAAGTCCTTGTCGACCATCAGGCAGTGCCCCTGTGGTGCGGCCCGGGCGATTGCCAATCCGAGCGGCCCGTAGCCGCAGCCGAGATCGATCGCGCGCTCGTCCGGCCTCACCTCCAGGTGGTCGAGAAGCAGGCGTGTCCCTTCGTCGATCGCTTTGGGTGAAAACAGCCCCCAGGTGGTGTGAAAAGTCAGCTGATGTCCGAGCAGGGTGTCGCTGAACACGATGTCCTGGCGCAGACGTTCGATCTCAAGCGGTGGTCTGGTGGTCTTTGTCATAGTGCTCATCGGATAGACGCAGCCAGTCAGCGATGCGTGGGAGGTGGTTTTCGAAACCTTCGAAGCGGTGGCTGCCACCGGGCAGGCTCACCACGTCCTTGCCGGCATAGAATTCCTCGGCGCGGCGATAGTCGAGGACCTCGTCGCCCTGCTGCAACAGGACCAGGTAACGTTCGTCTGCCGCCAGCCGCTCACGCTGCAGCCTGGCCAGCGCTGGCAGAAAATCCGTACCGACATGAATCGGGGCGTCGTCGCACCAACGCCTCTGCGCGCCGAGGTGATCAGCCAGCAGTTCATGTGGCCGCACGACCGGGTTGATCAGCACTCCCGGCAGTCGTGCAGCAGCATTCAGGCAGGTGGCGAAAAAGCCGCCCAGTGAAGAACCGACGACGGCGTCGACCGGGTAACGCAGGAGCAGGCCGTTCAGGGTATCCATCGCTCGGTCGGGGTGGATCGGCAGATCGGGCGCGAGCACCTGGTTGACGCCGAAATGCCGACGCAGCTGCAGCGATTTCTTCCCCCAGCCACA
>JAGRHB010000284.1 GCA_020445245.1 Gammaproteobacteria bacterium | reverse complement strand
AGCTTCCTGCCCATGCCGGCGCTGGCCGACGCACGTTCGCCATAGGTCTCGACGCGGTAGCCCTGGCGCCGGAACAGGTCAGCATAGTTCTCCCGGATCATCGGTTCGTCTTCGACGATGGCAATGGTCTTGGCCATGTGGTGTCTGTCTGCGGTTTGGACTGCGGTGATCAGTTTACCCGCAAAAAAGCACTGCCCGTTTTTCGCCACCTTGTATCGCTGGAATTCCCCGTTTGTGCGAGCCCCCGGCCATTTGCTCGGACTGTAATTGGCATCACAACCGGCGCAGGCCAGGAGGCCGCAATCCGCCATGGACGGCACGCTGGACCAGTTCGACGACCGACGGATCCGCAAGGGGGCAACAGTGGCGAACGAAACGACCCGGCCGAAACAGTTGACGTATTGGCACCTCCTCGGGGCGAGTGGCCTGTTGCAACCGCTCAGCGGCGAGTTTCTGTATCGCTCGCCCGAGGAGCCGCTGCGGGTCACGTGTCGCCGCGTCAGGCCGTCGCGGGAGAAAGCGCATGTCGCACGCTGAATCCCCTGGGTGGCTGGGTCTGCTCGGATGCGCCGTGTGGGGCAGGGTGTCGGTCAGCCTGATGCTGGCGGTACTGATGCTGCCCACCGGGCCGGCGGAAGCCGCCAGTGAACAGACCGGGCTCAGGCTCTATGCGGCTGACGGCGCTGACCTTGGCAGTGCACCGTCACTGGACACCGGGGTTGCGATCGGGATTGTGGGTGTGATCGCACGGGTCCAAGTGCAGCAGCGTTTTCGCAATCCGGGGAAGGATTGGGTGGAAGGGGTCTATGTGTTTCCGCTGCCTCAGAATGCTGCCGTCGATCGCCTGCGGATGCGCTACGGCGGTCGCCTGATCGAAGGTGAAATCCAGGAGCGCCAACAGGCGCGCCAGACCTACGAGCGTGCCCGGGATGCCGGGCAGGGAGCCGGTCTGGTCGAACAGCAGCGCGCCAATGTATTCACCACTGCGGTGGCCAATATCCCGCCTGGAGAAACGGTGTCGATCGAGATCGAGTACCAGCAGGACCTGGCCTGGCAGGACGGCGGTTTTTCCCTGCGCCTGCCGCTGGTCGTCGCGCCCCGATACATCCCTGGTGCACCGATACCGGGTGCCGCGCAAGGGTTCCGGCAGCATGGCTGGGCACGCGATACCGACCAGGTGCCCGATGCCTCGAAGATCACGCCGCCGGTTTCGTCGTCGGCGGACGGGGATCTGAACCCGGTCACCATCGGCGTGGACCTGAATGCCGGGCTGGATCTGGCCGAGGTGGTCAGTACCTCGCACCGGATAGACGTGGTCCGGCTGTCACATGGTCGTTACCGTGTCGAGCCGGCGGGTGGCAAGGTGCCGGCAGACCGGGATTTCGTCCTGCACTGGCGACCGGTACTGGCACAGCAGCCCGGCGCGGCATTGTTCACCGAGGTCTGGGAAGGCAGGCACTACGGCCTGTTGATGGTGATGCCGCCGCACGCCAGAGTCCTGCCGCGGCCTGTCGGGCGCGAGCTGATCCTGGTGGTGGATACCTCCGGGTCGATGCACGGCGACTCGATCAGGCAGGCGCGCGCGGCCCTGCTCAGTGCGCTGCAGCAGCTCGGTCCGGACGATCGTTTCAATGTGATCCAGTTCAACAATGAGGTGCACGCCCTGTTCGATGTCGCGCGTCCCGCCGACCAGGCGCATCTCCGGCAGGCGATACCTTATGTGCAGGGCTTGCAGGCCGATGGTGGCACAGAGATGCTGCCGGCGATGCGGCTGGCGCTGCGCGATCCACACCCGAGCGGGCTGCTGCGCCAGGTGGTGTTTCTCACCGATGGCGCGGTCGGCAACGAGCAGGCGCTGTTCGAGGCGGTCGCACAGGACATCGGTGCCAGCCGGCTGTTCACGGTCGGCATAGGGTCGGCGCCGAATGCGCTGTTCATGACCCGGGCGGCGCAGGCCGGTCGCGGCACCTTCACCTATATCGACAACGGTGCCCAGGTGCAGGACAGGATCGACCGCCTGTTCCGCCAGCTCAGTACCCCGGTGCTGACTGACCTGCAGCTGCGCTGGCGGCGGGGCGACGGCGATGCCGTGGTCAGCCAGACGCCGTCCCGGGTGGCCGACCTGTACGCCGGCGAGCCGTTGATCGTGGCGTTGGCCGCAGACAGCGCACCCACGCAGGTGCAGATCGCGGGCCGGTTCGGTGCAATGGACTGGCAGCAGTCGGCGGCCCTGTCCGGCGGGGCGGCCGCAGGCGGCATCCATGCGTTGTGGGCACGACGCATGATCGACGACTGCTTGGCGCGCCCGGCCGGTGGCGAGGACGGGGAAACGGTCAGGCAGGCCGTGCTGAAGCTGGCGCTCGAACACCGGCTGGTCAGTCGATACACCAGCCTGGTGGCGGTCGAACGTACCCCGAGCCGTCCGACCGATGCGGAGCAGAAATCCGGGGCAATGCCCGTGCGGCTGCCGGCTGGGTGGTCCGCGGGCGCGGTATTCGGCCGGTTGCCGGGTACTGCCACGCCGGCATCGCTGTTCCTGGTGCTCGGGCTGGCCAGTCTGGCCCTGGCCGGGGTCCTGCGGCGGCGCTGGCGATGAGTACCGCATGGCGTCACCGGCTGGCGTTGCTGGCACTGGTCGGTGGCATCGGCCTGCTGTTGCATGGTGCCTATATACCGGCGAAGGCCTGGTTGGCCCAGCAGTTGCTCGATCGGGCGTGGGAGCGACGACTGGCGGGGCAGGCCGCCGCGGCACCCTGGCCGGGCGCCGATATGCGTCCGCTGGCCCGCCTGCTCCAACCACGCCTGGGCGTCACACAGGTGGTGCTGGACGGGGCCAGCGGGCGGGTGCTGGCATTCGGCCCGGGCCACGTCACCGGCTCGGCGTTGCCGGGCGTGAACGGCAACATCGTGATCAGCGGTCACCGCGACACCCATTTTCGCTGGCTCCGTGATCTGCACGATGGTGACCTGCTGTTACTGGAGTCGGATGACGGGGCGACCCGGCGCTACACGGTGGCAGCGACCGCGGTCCATCACGAGACCGAGGTCGACCTGCTCGACCCGCTGGCCGACGAGCAGCTTCGTCTGCTGACCTGCTACCCGTTCGATGGGCTCTATCCGGGCAC
>JAGRHB010000283.1 GCA_020445245.1 Gammaproteobacteria bacterium | reverse complement strand
AACAATGGCTTTGAACAAACGACGTTTTGACGCACTGATCATCGGCGCCGGCGGTGCCGGGCTGAACGCCGCCATCCAGTTGGCGAACACCGATGCCCGCGTGGCCGTGGTGTCAAAGGTGTTTCCGACCCGCTCGCACACGGTGGCGGCGCAGGGCGGGGTGAACGCCGCTCTGGCCAACGTGCTGCCGGACAACTGGCACTGGCACATGTTCGATACCGTCAAAGGCTCCGACTACCTGGGTGATCAGGACGCGATCGAGTTCATGTGCCGCGAGGCCATCCCGACCGTTTACGAGCTGGAACACAACGGCGTGCCGTTCTCGCGCCTCGACGACGGCAAGATCTACCAGCGTGCCTTCGGTGGTCAGAGCCAGAACTTCGGCGGGGCACAGGCCGCTCGTACCTGCGCCGCGGCCGACCGCACCGGGCATGCGATTCTGCATGCGCTGTATCAACAGAACGTGCGTGCCCGCACCCATTTCTTCGATGAGTATTTCGCGATAGACCTGATCCGTGATGACGAAGGTGCGATCCTCGGCGCATTGGTCATGGAGATCGAGACCGGTGAACCACTGCTGATCGAGGCCAAGGCCACGGTGCTTGCGACCGGGGGCTGCGGACAGGTGTACCGCACGACGTCCAACGCCCACATCAACACGGGTGACGGTACCGCGATGGCGCTGCGCGCCGGCATACCGCTGATGGACATGGAATTCTTCCAGTTCCATCCGACCGGCATCGCCGGCAAGGGCATGCTGATCACCGAGGGTGTACGCGGTGAGGGCGGCTACCTGGTGAACAAGGACGGTGAGCGCTTCATGGAGCGTTATGCCCCGAACGCCAAAGACCTGGCCAGCCGCGATGTGGTGTCGCGTGCCATCGTCACCGAGGTGAAGGAGGGCCGCGGTTGCGGACCGCAGGCCGACCACGTGCTGCTCAAAGTGGATCACCTGGGTGAGGAGATCGTCAGCAAGCGCCTGCCGGGTATCCGTGAGAGCGGCAAGATTTTCGCAGGCGTGGACGCCGTGCACGAACCGCTGCCGGTGTTCCCGACCGCACACTATGTGATGGGCGGCATTCCGACCGATCCCTACGGTCGCGTGATCGTGCCGCAGGGCAATGGTGAGGAGGTGGTCCCGGGGCTGTATGCGGCTGGCGAATGTGCCTGTGTGTCGGTGCACGGCGCGAATCGCCTGGGCGGCAACTCGCTGCTCGATATCCTGGTATTCGGGCGCGCGGCCGGGCTCGATGTGATCGAGAACCTCAAAGAGCACAGGAATCATCGTCCACTCAACGAATCCAGCGTCGAGACGGCCATGGCACGTCTGACCCGCTGGGACCAGAAGGGCGAGGGCATCTCGGTGCGTGCGTTGCGCGACGAGTTCCGCAAGACGATGGAAGATCATGCCGGCGTGTTCCGCACCGAGGAAATCATGGCCGAAGGCGTGGAGAAGCTGAAGGCACTGCGCGACAAGCTGCCCGAGGTGCGCCTGAGCGATCATTCCAAGGTATTCAACACCGCGCGCGTCGAAGCGCTCGAACTCGAAAACCTCGTCGACACCGGCATTGCGATTGCCTATTCGGCGCTCAAGCGCCAGGAGAGCCGTGGCGCACATTCTCGGCCGGATTTCCCCGCGCGCGATGACGCAAACTGGATGAAGCACAGCCTGTACTTCAAACAGGACGATCACATGGACTACAAGCCGGTACGCACCAAGCCGTTGACCGTCGAAACCTTCCCGCCCAAAGAACGCGTGTACTGAGGAGCAGCCCTCGATGAAGTTTCTGGTTTCCCGATACAACCCCGACAGTGATGCTGCCCCCTATATGCAGGCGTTCGAGGTCGAGGTGCCGCGTGGCATGATGCTGCGTGACGCCCTGCTGGACATAAAACGTCAGGACGAGTCGTTCGCGTTCCGTCACTCCTGCGGCGAGGGCGTGTGCGGTTCCGACGGCGTCAACGTCAACGGCATCAACAAGCTGGCCTGCATCACGCCGGTGTCCGAGTTGAAAGAGCCGGTCGAGGTACGGCCATTTCCCGGGCGCCCGATCATCCGTGATCTGGTGGTCGACATGACCCAGTTCTACCAGCAGTACAAGGCAGTGAAACCCTGGTTGGTGCGCAACGACCCAATGCCCGAACAGGAAATCCTGCAGTCACCGCAAGACCGCGACAAGCTCGACGGCCTTTACGAGTGCATCCTGTGCGGCTGCTGCTCGACCTCATGCCCATCGTTCTGGTGGAATCCGGAGAAGTTTCACGGGCCTCAGGCACTGCTGACCGCGTGGCGTTTTCTGGCCGACTCACGTGACCAGGCGACCGACGAGCGCCTCGATGCGCTGGAGGGTCCGTACAAACTGTTCCGTTGCCACACCATCATGAACTGTGTCGAGGTGTGTCCGAAGGGACTCAACCCGACCAAAGCGATAGGGCACATCAAGGCCCTGATGCTGAAGAACGCGGTTTGAGTCCGGCCGGACAGAGACATGCCCCGGTCAATGCCGAGCAGCTGCGCTGGCAATGCCGGCGCGGGATGCTCGAACTGGACTTCGTTCTGGAACGTTATCTCGACGACCACTATGCGGCAGCCGATGGTGCCGAGCAGGTGTTGTTCCGCGATCTCCTGACTGCCCAGGATCCCGAATTGCAGGCATGGATCCTGAACGGGGTGGCACATCCCGACGAAGCCTTTCGCCCGTTGATTGCCCGTATCCGCGGTATCTGAGCGGCCATCGTTCAGGTGGCGAGAGGTGCCAGCCGGGCCTCTATCTCGGTAATCAGTGCGGCCAGGGTCGACACATCCAGCTGACGGATCAGCTTCGGAAACTGCGCGAGTTTGCTGCCCAGCTCCTGGTCGTGGAGTTCGCTCAGCACGTAGCGTTTCAAAGTTACTGCCGCGTCATCGAAATCGATCCCGCTGACAAGTCCCGGATTGTCCAGGAAGGCCTGAGCCTTGCCGCTGAAACTGGCGAGCAGTTGTTCTTTCGTTTCGATCATCGCTATGACTCCTTGAGCGCAACGTTCAATGTAGGCCGTAGAGACCTGGAAACGCCAGTATCGAGATGACAATCGCGATCTGCATCACGATGAACGGCACAACACCACGATAGATATCCAGTGTGCGAAC
>JAGRHB010000282.1 GCA_020445245.1 Gammaproteobacteria bacterium | reverse complement strand
CCTCCTCCGGCCCGTGCATCTTCGGCTTGACGATGTACACGCTGCCGCTCCGCGAGTTGCGATAGCGGCTGTTGCCGCGCAGATCGTGCATCGCGATCAGGGCGGTGAGCATCGCATCCATGATGCCCTCGGGTATTTCGTGCCCTGCCTGATCCAGGATCGCGTCGTTGGTCATCAGGTGACCGACGTTGCGCACCAGCATCAGACTGCGCCCGGGCAGGCTCAACTTGCCACCGCGCGAAGAGGTGTAGTCGCGGTCCGGGTTGAGCGCGCGTTCGACCGGCTGGCCGCGCTTGTAGAAACGCTCCGACAGGCTGCCCTGCATAAGCCCGAGCCAGTTCGAATAGACCTGAATCTTGTCTTGTGCGTCGACCGCCGCAACGGAGTCTTCACAATCCATGATCGTGGTGACGGCTGACTCGAGCTGCACATCGCGGATCCCGGCCGGGTGCAGTTTCGCCACCGGGTGATCACGGTCGATCAGGATGTCGATATGCAGCCCGTTGTTGCGCAGCACGATACTGCTGATCTGCCCTTCCTGCTCGCTATAGCCGACAAACTCGGCAGGGTCCACGAGGCCGGTGGTCCGACCGTCCGCCAGTGTCGCCGACAGCCCCATGTGGTCATTGAACTGGACCAGTGCATACTGGCTCACCTCGGCGTGTGACCCTTCGGTCAACGGCACTGCATCATCGAGAAAAGCAGCGACCCGCGCGACGACCGCGGCGCCACGCCTGGCGTTGAACGTCAGGCCTTTCTCCAGTCCGCCGTCCTCGGGTATCACGTCGGTGCCGTAGAACGCATCGTACAGGCTGCCCCAGCGGGCATTCGCGGCGTTCAGCGCATAGCGCGCATTGTTGACCGGGACGACCAGCTGGGGACCGGCGATGCGCGCAATCTCATCGTCGACGTTTTCCGTGGTGATCGAGAAAGGCGCCCCTTCCGGCACCAGGTAGCCGATCCCGGACAGGAACGCCTTGTAGGCGGGCATGTCCAGCGGCCTGCCGCGGTGCGCGAGGCACCATTCGTCGATCTGCGCCTGGAGCTGTTCGCGCTTGGCCAGCAAGGCACGATTCAGCGGCGCAAGGTCGGTGACGACCGCCCCAAACCCCTGCCAGAAGGCATCGGACGCCACACCAGTGCCGGGAAGCGCCCTGTCCTCAATGAATTCGTGGAGTGCTTTTGCAACCTGCAGGCCGCCGGCGGATATGCGTTCTGTCATGAAAAGGCTTCCCTAAATTACAACTGACCTATCGTCATAAGCCTAAGAGCAGCACGCGGGAAATACTTATAGTTAATCCGCCGTCCTCATCATAGGCTGGCGCAATCATGCTGGTGGCGGGGCCACCGGCGTCCCGTGCGAGACACCGATACAAACGAAAAAGGCCCGCCACCCTGGGTGGCAGGCCTCTCTTCAAGGCGTTGCGCGGGGCGTCAGCGCTTGTTCAGCCAGTCACCGATCGCCGGAGGGATGGTCTTTTGCGCCTTGCCGCTGACGTAGATGCCGATGTGGCCGCCGGGGAACGACAGCTCGGTATAGTCCTTGCTGCCGACGACCTTTTTCAGCGCCCTGGAGGCGTCCGGCGGCACCAGGTGATCCTGCTCGGCGAACACGTTCAGCACCGGCATCTTCACCTTGCGCAGATCGACGGTGTATTCACCGATCTGCACCTCGCCCTTCATCAGCTTGTTCTGCTGGAAGAAGTCCTTGATGAACTGGCGGAAGGTCTCGCCAGCCTGGTCCGGGCTGTCGAAGATCCACTTTTCCATGCGCATGAAGTTCTTCAGTGCCTTGGGATCGTCCATCAGGTCGACAACGCCCAGGTACTTCTGCGCCATCAGCTGATAAGGCTTGAGGTTCAGGAAGGTCCAGTTGAGCATCTCGCCGGGGATGTTGCCCTGGGTGTCGACCAGCAGGTCGATGTCCACGTTCTGCACCCAGTGGCTGAGCATATTGTCCGGGGTCTTGAAGTCGACCGGCGTGACCATGGTCACCAGGTTCCTGACCTTTTCCGGATGCATCGACGCATAGCACAGGCTGAACGCGCCACCCTGGCAGATGCCCAGCAGGTTCAGCTTGTCGATACCATGACGCGCGCAAATGACATCGACGCAACGGTCGAGGTAGCCGTTGATGTAGTCATCCATGGTCAGGTACCGGTCTGCCGCGTCCGGGTAACCCCAGTCGATCAGGTAGACATCCTGACCCGCATCCAGCAGACCACGGATCGTCGAGCGGTTCTCCTGCAGGTCGGCCATGTACGGGCGGTTGACCAGTGCGTAGACGATCAGCAGTGGCGTCTTGTTGGTTGCCTCCTGTTCGCTCTTGTAGCGGTACAGGACCAGCTTGTCTTCTTTGTACACCACCTCTTTCGGGGTGATGCCGGTCGGGATTTCGCCGACCTCCATCAGGTTGCCGACGCCCTTGGCCAGCTTTTCGTTGAAGCCGCGAGCCTCACTCAGGATCTCGTCGGGTCGCATCTGAAACGGAATCATTGTTAAGTCACCCTTTGGTCTTGGTTCGCGGTCAGCCGAGCAGTTTCTTTGCCTGCCCGATCCAGTCGTCACGCAGGATGCGGCCCTGCGCTTTCAGCGCCTCGTCGAGCTGCTCTGCAAACTTGGTGTTCATCGCCGCCAGTTGGGCGAAGTTCCTGATGCCCTGGCCATAGAGCTTCTCCGCCATCTTGGGGCCTATCCCCTTGATCGCCGTCAGGTCCTCCTCGACGTCATCGATCGGCAGCCGGTCCTGTGCCGGTGCCTTCGCCTGCTGTTTCGGCCGCGCCGCTTCCGGTCTGGCCCTGGCCAGCTGCTCGACCTGTGCCCGCAGCTCGGTGATCTCGCGCCGCAGGTGACGATTCTCGCGGCGCTGCTCCTGTTGCCGGCGCTGCACCGTATCGATCTCCGAACGCGTCGGGATGTTCATCAGCTGGTAGTGCTGCTCTGCCAGGTCGTTCATATCCTTGCGCACCCGCATCAGCGAATTCACCAGGTCGCCGTAGACCACCTGGTATTCATCGCTCATGACGAACTCACCGTAGGCCTCTTCGCTGGCGTCCACCCACATGTCGTACAGGGCACGCAGCGACTCGATCTTCTGCCCCGCCTCGTGCATCACCTGCAGGCGCTTCTGCACCGATTCCAGCG
>JAGRHB010000281.1 GCA_020445245.1 Gammaproteobacteria bacterium | reverse complement strand
GTATCCCTTTGGCGCTGTTCTGGCCCAACCAGGACAGCAGTGGTGTGCATATCAACGTCTCTGGCGCCGGGGTGACGGCGCACGCGAAACATCCGGAGGCGGCACAGCAACTGCTCGAGTGGCTGTCGTCGGCAACCGCACAGGGCGACTTTGCCGGCCTCAACATGGAATACCCGGTCAACAAGACGGTCGCACCTGATCCTCTCGTCAGCGCCTGGGGAACCTTCAAGGCGGACGACCTGAACGTCAATGAGGCAGGTCGCTTGCAGGCGGATGCCATCCGATTGATGGACCGCGCGGGATATCGCTGACCGCGTATGTCGGCTATCCCTGAGATGTCATGACCGGCCTGGCTTTACGCCCGTCGATCAAACAAGGTCTGGCGGTACGCCTGGACGACGGGCCGTGGCGATGGAGTGCCCGGCTGCTCGCGATCAGTGTACTGGTGCCGTTGGCGGTGATCCTCGGGTCCTGGCTGTACTTCGATCCAAAGGTCTGGTCTCACCTCGGTGACACGGTGCTGCCGCGCCTGCTGCTCAATACGTCCTGGCTGATCGTCGGGGTGGGTATCGGCGCGTTGTTGCTGGGGGTGCCGCTCGCCTGGCTGACGGTGATGTGCGAGTTCCCCGGGCGACGCATCCTCGACTGGGCGCTGATGTTGCCGTTTGCACTGCCTGCCTATGTGCTCGCGTTCGTATTTGTCGGCGTGCTCGATTTCGCCGGGCCGGTGCAGTCGGGCCTGCGCGCCTTGTTCGGCCTGCCGGCCGCGTGGTCGTTTGAGGTGCGCAATACGTTTGGCGTCATTGCGGTAATGACGCTGGTGCTCTATCCCTACGTCTACATGCTGGCGCGGGTATCGTTTATCGGCCAGGGGCAGAGCGCCTATGAAGCGGCACGCAGCCTCGGTCTTGGTCCCTGGGGGGCATTCTTTCGGGTGTCGCTGCCGATGGCGCGGCCTGGCATCGTTGCCGGGCTAAGTCTCGCGTTGATGGAGGCGCTGGCGGATTTCGGCGCAGTGTCGGTGTTCAACTTCGATACCTTCACCACGGCAATCTACAAGTCCTGGTTCGGCTTTTTCGATCTGCACAGCGCTGCGCAGCTGGCATCCATACTGCTGACTATTGTCCTGATTGCGATGCTTGTCGAACGGCACTACCGCAACCGTGCGCGCTTCACCGAATCCGGGCGCAATGGCGCGCAGCGACGCATTCACCTGAGCGGCCGCCTGGGCCTGGCCGCGAGCCTGTTCGGTTGGGGTGTGTTCATTCTGGCATTTGCTGCTCCGGTGGTGAAGCTGGTCAGCTGGGCCTTGGCAGTTGCCAGTGACCTCGACAGCCGATACCTCGATCTGTTCCTGCACACACTGATACTCGGTGCCATGGCCGGTGTCCTAACCGTCGCAGCAGCCTTTGTCCTCGCCTATGCGAACCGGTACCACGGCGACTACTCGACGGCGCTCAGTGTGCGCGTCGGCACGCTCGGCTATGCGTTGCCCGGGTCGGTGCTGGCCGTGGGCGTGATGCTGTCGCTCACCTGGTTCGACAACCGCATCGCCGATGGTGTCGAGTGGCTGACCGGGCGCGACATCGGCCTGGTCATTTCCGGTACCGTAATCGCGTTGCTGATGGCCTACTTCGCACGCTTTCTCGCGGTTGCGTACGGCCCGGTCGAAAGCAGCCTCGAACGCATCCGCCCGAGCATGCGCGATGCCGCGCGCAGTCTCGGCGCCGCTCAGTGGGAGACCGTGTGGCGCGTCTACCTGCCAATGCTGCGTCCGGGGCTCCTGACTGCCGGTCTGCTGGTACTGGTTGACGTGATGAAAGAGATGCCGGCGACACTGCTGCTGCGTCCTTTCGGATGGGACACGCTGGCGGTGCGGATCTTCGAACTCACCTCGGAAGGCGAGTGGGAGCGCGCGGCCCTGCCCGCAATCGGCCTAGTGGTTGTCGGGTTGGTGCCGGTGGTGTTGCTGGTGAGGAAGTCGGGGCGTTGAATGGGTCCCTCACCCAGGGCCGCTGATGACCTGGTCTTCAGAAATTTCAAGATCATATCGCTGCCCAAGATACTCCAGGGTTGCGATCAGGCCATATTGGGTCGCCGGGTTGACCTGTTCGATATTGAACAGTTTGCGCATGATCGGGAAATCGAGGTCGATGACTCGGGACAGGTATTCGGGTGCGAGCGCACCTGTTCGTGGTTCCTGTGCGGTGTGGGTCATCCGAAATGACAGCTTGCGCAGAGCGGCGGGACGCTGCGTGCCGAGGAAGGTCTTGAACCGGTACTTGAGCGGACGTGGTCCGTCCAACGCAAAGCCATAATCGCTGGGATAACCGGCCAGGCGCGTGTTGATCCTGCCGATCATGCGACCTTGAAGATAGCCCAGGTTCTTGAAGTTCAGGGGTATCTTTGCGGTATTCGATATCGCCGCATGCTCCAGGTAGGGAAAGAACATCGGGCCGAAGCGCTGGTTTATCTGCGCATCACGCCCGGTCCAGAAACGACCGCGGAACTTAGGGTAGAGCTCTTCGACCTGCCAGCGCGTGAGTTGATCGGAATCTGCGCCGATGGCCTGCCGCATCGCGGCCGCCATCGCCGAACGATACGTCTTTTCGTCGAAGTGCGACGTGAAGACCTTCGGGTCATAGCGAGAGTAAAACGTGGATATCACCGCCGCGGTGCTCGAGGGACGATCGGGCATATAGAAGAAGTTGCGGTAGATCTCTCCGAGCGAGCCATTCAACGGGACCTGGCCGTCGAGATGCCGGCTCATCCGGTCCTTCCGGTCAGCCCCGAAATCGAAAATGGGAGTCTCGACTTTCCAGCCGTCGAAGGCGAAAAGATTCTTTTCCGTCTCGCCGATAAACTCCTCGGGATCGAGAGGAGGCGCAAGACTCTTGTCGATGACTTCCAGGGGCAGCCCCTCGGCCTTGCAGATCAGTCGCGCGATCCGCACGTCCTCGTCCTGTGAGTCGCCGTAAACGAACAATGAGGGCTTCGCGCCGAACTTCAGCAGGTTCGCGAGCATCAGGCGGGAATCGAAGCCGCCGGAGAAAGAAAGCCGGATACGGTCACCATAGTTGCGCGCAATCGGCTCAAACACCTGCTCCAGCTGTGTTACGTGGTAATCGGCAACAGCGTCGAGCGTCTT
>JAGRHB010000280.1 GCA_020445245.1 Gammaproteobacteria bacterium | reverse complement strand
GACGGCAACACCTTCCGTGATAGCCATAGCGTAGATCGAAAGCCGTTGGTGGCAGATGTCCAGTTTGGCGTTGCGTTTCACGTCGATAGTGTGCGCATCGCCATTAGCAACGTCTATCGGACGCGAGAATTTAAAGGGCAAGATGAGCCGGCACAGTACGGTGCGATAAACATCACCGTGTTTACGGATTGAGACCAAAGCGGCCGTTGTTCGCAGCACAGTTTTTGCGGGCCGGCACGCTTGGTGTCTGCGTTTGTTAAGGGTTGTCGGATGCCTGCCCTCAGCCGCAGGCGCTTGAGTATGTGCTGATGCTCAGTGGGCAGGCGTCGGACAAGCCCCGAGGGAGGAAACCGCGGGATGCTGCGAGGGAGTGGGGGTAGACCACATGGCTATGGGGATTTGAATCGTGCCTGGGTGGCCTGCGGTAGCGATAGGGTCGGTGATCGAGGCGCTGCGGTTGTTCGGAGGATGGACTGCCGACGGGTAAATCGCGATTTCCTGCCCGTATCGCGCCCACCAATGCAGATCACCACCGCGTGACACAAAGGCCGCCCGTATCGGCGCTGGCCGATAACGATGGGGACGATAGACGCAGGAGGCGCAGTTGCTCATGCGGCGCCTCGCAGTCGGGGTGGCGCACGGATCAATTGCCCACGCCCGAAGGTTTCGATGATGACCATCGGTGCACCACAGTGCGGGCAGACATAGGTCGGCTGTCCCGGTTCGGCCTTGGCGTCATCGGCACTCACCGCATCATCGATAACAGGCGGGACGTTCAGCAGTTCCCGTGCCCTTGCGAGATGCTCTCTGCGCCCGGCGTTGGCGACCAGGCCATAGTGGCGGATGCGGTGAAAGCCACTGGGCAGTACATGCAGTAGGAAGCGACGCATGAATTCATCGGCCGCGAGCGTCATGGTCTTGTATTTGGTCCTGCCCTTGGCGCGATAGTCCTTCCACTTGAAGGTGACGCCGTGCTCGTCCAGGGCGATCAGCCGGCTGTTGGCGATTGCCACCCGATGGGTATAGCGGGCCAGATAGGCCAGCACCGCGGCCGGTCCAGCGAACGGGCGCTTGGCGTAGACCACCCACTCACAGCGCCGCAGCGGCGCGAGCCAATCGGCAAAGGTGCTGGCGTCAGCCAGCACAGCCTGCTCGCCGTAAAACTGCAGTTGACCCGCCGCATGGGCCTTGGCCAGTGCCTCGAGGAAGCGCCGCCGAAACAGCCGCGAGAGCACCCGCACCGGCAAGAAGAAACCTGGCCGGCAGGCGACCCAGCGTTGCCCATCGGGCGACAGACCGCCGCCGGGGACGATGCCATGCACATGCGGATGATGGGTCAGCGCCGAGCCCCAAGTATGCAGGACCAGGGTCAGACCGATGCGCGCACCCAGATGCCTTGGATCAGCGGCGATGGTGCGTAGGGTCTCGGCCGCGACCTGAAACAGCAGACCGTAGATGACGGCCTTGTTGGTGTAGGCGATCGCACTGATCGGGGCCGGCAGGGTGAAGACAACATGGTAGTAGTCGACCGGCAGCAGGTCGACCTGACGGGCCTCGAGCCAACGCCGGGCGGCACTGCCCTGACACTTCGGACAATGCCGATTGCGGCAGGAATTGTAGGCGATCTGGGACTGCTCACAGGCGGGGCAATGCAGCACATGGCCGCCGAGCGCCGCGCTACGGCACTGCGCGATCGCCGACATGACCTTGAGCTGGCCCAGGCTGAGATGCCCGTGCTGGGTCTGCCGCCACGCCGGCCCGTAGGTGCGGAAGATATCCGCGACCTCGAGAGGATAGGTCATGGGTGTCGCCTATGACGATCGCACGCCCTCAAGCGGGCTGACCACCTCGCGCAGCACCTCGGTCGCGACCTGCGCGTACAGTGCGGTGGTCTCCAGCTTCTTGTGGCCGAGCAGGACCTGGATCACGCGGATATCCACCTTCTGCTCCAGCAGGTGGGTGGCAAAGCTGTGGCGCAGGGTGTGCATCGACACCCGCTTATCGATCTCTGCGGCGGCCGCTGGCGCATGCACGGCGCGGTTGAGCTGGCGCGTGCTCAGCGGATCAATGGGATTTTGCCCGGGAAACAACCAGCCGCCCTCGAGCAACTTGCCCTGGGCATGGGCGACCCGCCACCAGGTGCGCAGGCGCTCGAGCAGCAGCGGTGAAAGCATCGCGTAGCGATCCTTGCGCCCCTTGCCCTGCTCGACGCGCAGGGTCATGCGCTGGCTGTCGACATCGCCGATCTTGAGGCCTACCACCTCGCTGGCGCGCAGGCCGGCACCGTAGGCGACCGACAGCGCGACCTGGTACTTGAGGTTGCCAGCCGAGGCGATCAGGCGCGCGGCCTCGTCACGGCTCAACACCACCGGCAGCCGACGCGGTACCTGCACGGTGCTCATCCGCGCCATCGCCTCAGCGCGATCCAAGGTGACCTCAAAGAAAAATCGTAGCCCGGTGATGGCCGCATTCAGCGACACCGGTGAGATGCCGTGATCGACCAGGTGCAACTGGTAGCGGCGCAGGTCCTCTACCGTCGCGGTATCAGGTGAGCGTCGCAGAAAGCCTGCCAACTGCCGCACGGCGCGAATATAGCCGGTCTGCGTTTTGGGTGAGAGCTTGCGCAGCCGCATGTCGTCGATCATGCGCTGGCGCAACGGACTGATGGTTTGTGTCGATTGAGTCATCGCTCTGCTCCTGTCTCAGAAAGAGGCGGATTGCCTCATTCCTCAACATAGGAAACAGAGCCTCTGGCTCACTGACCCACCAGGGTTAAATCGGAGCGCCCACTACCGCGGTAGCG
Organism: Gammaproteobacteria bacterium; assembly: GCA_020445245.1. Next base: position 352 of record JAGRHB010000280.1, on the reverse strand, counting down.
GTTTAGTCCTTGGCCGATCAACGGACGGCCGCGTTGCCGAAGAGGAACGGGTATCTAGGTGACTAAACCGACGTCGCCGAGAGCGCTATGTCCCGTCTCCCGCGGCCCTCGTAGCTCGTCGAACGAGATCGAAATCCGGCCAGTCCGATGGCTCATCGAGCAACTCGTCCCGAAGCACGGCCACTTCCCGAGGCGCGGCTATCCCCAAGCGCACTTGAGCACCCGAGATCTCCAGGACCTCTACGACGATGTCGTCACCGATTTGCAATTGTTCGCCGGGGCGGCGAGAGAGTACGAGCATGACAGCCTCCTTGCTGCTTGTGTGTTTCGGTTAGCAGGGTAGCATAAAGAA
>JAGRHB010000279.1 GCA_020445245.1 Gammaproteobacteria bacterium | reverse complement strand
GATCTCGTCCAACAGCCCGTCGGCCGTGTCATCCGGGATCGCGACGCCAAAGGTCTCGTCATCCTGCGTCTCGATCGCAGCAACCCCGCGCGCCACAAGAAAGTCGACAAATCGCTGACGCGGACCCGGGTTGAAGAAGACGAAATCAAGCATGTCATTTTCCATGAACCAGCTGCAGGGCGGCAGCACCGGCCGCCACCAATCGCGCGCATTAGGCCGTGATTTCCTGATCCGGGTCAATTGATCACCAGTTTGCCAACAGTCAGTAATGCAGTTTTGTTAATACTGGTGGCGACGAAACTTTCGGGGCATTCGGCTGCCCCGGGAAGAAGGGAACATGGATACATCGGAGATTGCCAAACTGCGCAATGCGGTACGGCAGCACGTGAGCGCATCACGCGAGCAGCGGTTTTGTTACCGCGCGCTATGCGTGCTGCTGATCGCCGAAGGACACAGGCCCAATCAGGTTGCCGAGTGGCTCGGCGAACATACCCGCACCCTCGAACGCTGGCGCAAGCGATTCGTCGACAACGGCCTCGAAGGCCTGATGGACGAAACCAGTCCCGGCCGTCCGCCCAAGCTGTCGAGCGAGGAATGGAAGCGCCTGCAGGTGGATCTGGGGCAGTCGCCCTTGAACCTGGGCCTGGAAGGCAGGAAATGGCAGGGCAAGCTCCTGCAGGCTCATCTGGCCAACCGGTACGGGATCGAGTTCAGCCTCCGACAATGCCAGCGCCTGCTGAAACAGCACCGGCAGCGCCCCTCACCCTCGGGTTACAAGAACACCACTGGCCATAGCTATACTCCTGCTGCCGGACGCGTGGGATCGGAGTAGAATATAAGCGGAAGCTGATTCGTGAGGTTGCCTGCCGAAGTGGCTGTGTATCGCTCGAACGTTCTGATTGCCGCCGCGGCGGGGCACGAGACTCGAAACTTGAATGATTAACCGGAGGGACTATTGATGAACAAAACTCGCAAACTCTTGCTGTCCGGCCTGGTCGGCGCAGCTGCCGTCCTCGCCACCACCAGCGCCAGCGCCTTCTGGGGCTTTGGCGGCCCGTTCAACTGGGGCGGCTGGAACAACGGTTGGGGTAACGGCTGGGGCAACGGTTGGGGTAATGGCTGGGGCAACAACTGGGGCGGCAGCCCGTGGGGCTGGGGTGGTGGTTATCCCGGCTACGGCTGGGGCGGCGGTTACCCGGGTTACGGCGGCTGGGGTGGCTACCCCGGCTACGGCGGCTGGGGCGGTGGCTACCCCTATTACGGTGGCTACGGTTATGCACCCTACAGCGGCGCTTACACCTACCCGAGCACCACGACCACCAGCAAATCGGCCAAGGCCGCACCCAAAGCCGACAAGAAGTAATCGACCCCGTGTCGATCACGAAGCGCGCCTGCGGGCGCGCTTTTTCGTTTCCGACTCCGAGATTCGCCGTTCGCTCCATCCGCCCGCATAATCCAGACACCAACCTGCAACGGATCGCTGGATCATGAAAGGTGCCGTGGCCGCCGGCCATCCCAAGACCGCCGAAGCGGCGATGCGCATGTACGAACTGGGCGGCAACGCCTTTGACGCCGCGCTGGCCGCGACCGCTGCCGCCTGCGTCGTCGAACCGGTGCTCACATCGCTCGGTGGCGGCGGCTTTCTGCTGGCAAGACGACAGGGCCAGTCGCCGGTGTTGTACGACTTCTTTGTGCAGACGCCACGCCAGCGTCGTGCCGCGGCAGAATGCGATTTCTACCCGGTGATCGCGGACTTCGGCACGGCGCAGCAGGAATTTCATATCGGTGCCGGTGCCATCGCGACGCCCGGAACCGTGCGTGGCCTGGTGTCCACGCAGCGAGCGCTGGGCACACTGCCGCTGCACGAGATCCTTGCACCAGCGATCGAGTACGCCTCGCAGGGTGTGGAGATCAATGCGTTGCAGGCCTACATCTTTGGCATCGTGGCGCCGATTTACCGCGCGACACCGGCAGCGGCAGCCCTGTACTCGGGCGAGGCACTTCAGGGTGAAGGCACGCTGTTTCATCAGCCTGCACTCGCCAGCACGCTGGACTGGCTCGCCAGCGAGGGCGACGCGCCGTTTTACCTTGGCGAACTGGCCGACAGACTGGTGTCGCTCTGCCAGGACCACGGTGGACACCTTTCACACCACGACCTGGCCAACTACCGCGTGATCGAACGCCCCCCTCTGCATTGCCGCTACCACGGCTACGATGTTGCGACCAATCCGGCGCCTTCGTCCGGCGGCACCCTGATCAGTTTTGCCCTGACAGCACTGCAGGGCCAGGACCTGGCCCAGTCCGGGTTCGGCACGGCGCGGCACCTCAAGACCCTCGGCTGGGTCATGGCCCATACCAACGTCGCGAGACAGGACGGGATGCTTGCACGATCCGAGCGCCACAGGCAGTTGTTGGACCAGTATCGTGCCGCCGTGCAGGGACACCCGGTCAACAACCGCGGCACCACCCATATCAGTACCATCGACAGCGCCGGAAACAGCGCCGCGCTGACATTGTCGAACGGCGAAGGCAGCGGTCACCTGTTGACGGACAGCGGCATCATGCTCAACAACATGCTCGGCGAGGAGGACCTCAACCCGGCCGGCTTCAATTGCTGGCCGTGCGACGTACGGGTCAGCTCGATGATGGCGCCGACCCTGGCCGAGGCGAAAGGACAACTGATCGCGATCGGCTCCGGCGGCTCAAACCGCCTGCGCAGCGCGATCCTCCAGACCCTGGTCAACATGATCGACTTCGACATGACGGCGCAACAGGCGGTCGAGGCGCCGCGCATCCACTTCGAACGCGACCGTCTGGACATCGAACCCGACCTGGCCGACGACGCGTTGCGGGCACTGTATGCCGACTTCCCGAACCATCGGATCTGGGATTCCCCCAACCTGTTCTTCGGCGGCACTCACACCGTGTGTTGGGACGGCAGGCGATTCAGCGGTGCCGGCGACCCGCGCCGCGGTGGTGTGTTCGCCTGCAGCGGCGGTGCCGGCTAAGATTTTGTTGGCCGCGGCCGCTAGAACGAAGGGACGAAAAAACTTGTGTCCTTTCACCCTACCGACTGCGACGGATGCCGCTGGTGATCCACAACAAGCGACCCACACTCAGCTACAAGACTTCGCGTAAGGTCACGATACCGGTCGCA
>JAGRHB010000027.1:6709-11987 GCA_020445245.1 Gammaproteobacteria bacterium | reverse complement strand
ACCTGATCGATGTCGACGATCGCGGCATGCAGACGCTGCTGCGCGAGGTCTCGTCCGATCAGCTGCTGCTCGCATTGCGCGGCGCGCCCGAACCGCTGCGCGAAAAGATCTTCAAGAACATGTCCTCGCGTGCGGCGGAGATGCTCAAAGACGATCTCGAAGCCGCGGCCCCGGCCAAGCTCAGCGATGTCGAGGCGGCGCAGAAAGAGATCCTCACGGTTGCACGCCGGCTGTCCGATGCCGGCGAGATCAACCTTGGCGGCAGTGGCGGCGAAGAGTTCGTGTAAGGGCCTGCATTGATGAACGAACGCAGACCCGGAGGTGTACAGGTGATACGCGGCGACGAGGCGCAGGTCACCCAATGGCAGCCACCACATGTACATCGCAAAGGCGAGACTCCGGTCGAAGAGGCGCACGGACTGCTGACCGCCGCGCAGCTCGACGATATCCAGAAGGCGGCGCACGACGAGGGTTTCGAACAGGGGCGCAAGGAAGGCATGTCCTACGGGCATCGCGAAGGACTCGAGAAGGGCCGGGCTGATGTCAGTGCCAGGATCGAGCGACTCGACCAGGTGCTCAAGGCCCTGGACAAACCGTTCGAGCAACTCGACCAGCAGGTCGAGAGCGAAATCGTCACACTGGTGATCAGTATGGTGCGTCAATTGATCCGTCGCGAGGTCAAGCTCGATCCGGGTCAGATTGTCGGCGTGGTGCGTGAGGCCTTGGTCGTGCTGCCGGTGAGTGCGCGCAACATCCGTGTGGTATTGCACCCGGAGGATGCCGAACTGGTACGCGAAGCCTACTCCCTGGGTGAATACGATCAGCAATGGCAGATCGTCGAAGACCCTGTCATACAGCGTGGCGGTTGCCGCATCCATACCGATACCTCGCAGATCGACGCGACGCTTGAGTCGCGGCTTAACAGCCTGATCGCGCCGTTGCTGGCCGGCGAACGCATGCGCGACAGCGACGAGGGCGAGCAAAGTGACCGCTGAACTGAATCGCAGCCCAATCTGGGCCGAGCGTATCCACCGCCTCGGTGAACGCATGGGCGGGACGCGCGGCATGGTGGTGGAAGGCAAGCTGACACGCATGGTAGGCCTGACCCTTGAAGCGGTCGGCTGCCGTGCTGCCATCGGCGGCCGCTGCGACGTGATCAACGCTGCCGGCGAGCGTATCGAAGCCGAGGTGGTCGGATTCGCTGGCGAAAGCCTGTACCTGATGCCGACTGGTGATATCCGTGGCCTCGAGCCGGATGCCCGCGTGGTGCCTACCGGGCGTGTCAGCGAGGCGGTCGTCGGTGACGAACTGCTGGGCCGTATCATCGATGGCAGCGGCAAACCGCTCGACAGCAAGGGGCCGCTGCATGCCACCAAGCGTTGGCCATTGAACGGTGGTTATATCAACCCGCTGGCACGCGCACCGATCCGCGAGCCGTTGGATGTCGGTATCCGAGCGATCAATGCGCTGCTCAGCGTCGGACGCGGACAGCGCCTCGGCCTGTTTGCTGGCTCCGGCGTCGGCAAGTCCGTGCTGCTTGGCATGATGACGCGTTACACCGACGCAGACGTGGTGGTGGTCGGCCTGATCGGCGAGCGTGGTCGTGAGGTCAAGGAGTTCGTCGATAATATCCTCGGCGAAGAGGGCCTGACGCGGGCGGTCGTGGTCGCGGTGCCGGCGGACCAGCCGCCACTGCGCCGCATGCATGGGGCGATGCTGGCGACGGCGATCGCCGAGTATTTCCGGGACCAGGGCAAGCATGTCCTGCTGCTGATGGATTCATTGACCCGCTTTGCGCAGGCGCAACGCGAGATCGGTCTGGCGATCAATGAGCCGCCGGCGACCAAGGGCTATCCGCCCTCGGTATTTGCCAAGCTCCCGCAACTGGTCGAGCGGGCCGGCAACGGCGACCGCGGCGGCGGCTCGATCACGGCGTTCTATACCGTGCTTGCCGAAGGTGACGATCAGAACGATCCAATCGCGGATGCAGCACGTGCGATCCTCGATGGGCACATCGTGTTGTCGCGCCGCCTCGCCGAGTCGGGGCAGTATCCCGCGATCGATATCGAGGCCTCGGTAAGCCGTGCGATGAACGAGATTACCGACGTGCCACATCAAAGGGCGACACGCGAGTTCAAACAGCTGTACAGCCTGTATCAGCAGAACCGTGACCTGATCTCGGTCGGTGCCTATGAGCTTGGGTCGAATGACCGCATCGACCTCGCAATCGGTGCCATGCCCTCGTTGCAGGAGTTTTTGCACCAGGACATGCACACAAGGTTCGACCTCAACGACAGCCTCGATGACTTGATGACCCTGTTCCCTCAGGACACATTGCCTGTCACCCGGCGGGCAGGGTAGACGTACATGGCCCCCCCTTCAGACCGTTTCAAACCGATCCAGAAGATTGCATTGCACAAGGAGCGCAAGGCGGCCGCGGCGCTGGGCGAATCGCTGAAGACCCGCGAGGCGGCAGTACAGCGCCTCGATGAGCTGAGGCAGTACCTGGCCGAGTATCAGGAGCGTTTTGCCAGGGCCGCGCGCAACGGCCTGTCGAGCAGCCAGATCCTTGAATACCAGGTGTTCATCAGCAAGCTTGAAACGGCCATCGAGCAGCAGGAGGGAAATGTTGCGCGGACGCAGAAGAACTGTGATTCGAGCAAGGCCGACTGGCGTGGCCGCTATACCAAGTCGAAGGCCATGGATAACGCGGTCGGACGCATGGTCGACGAGGAGCGTCGGTCGGACGACAAGAAGGAGCAGTCTGACAACGACGAACGCGGGCAACGCAAACGCTGAACCTCCGCACATCGCGCCGCCGATGTGAGCAGTCTCAGTGCGGAGCGGGTACGGATTGCTGGGCGAACAGCAGCGCTTGCATCTCGATCGCCGGCAGCGGCCGGTGAAACAGAAAGCCCTGGCCGAACTGACAACCCTCTTCGAGCAGGAAGCGTCGCTGGATCTCTGTTTCGACACCTTCACCGACCAGGCCCAGGTTGAGGCTCTTCGCCAGCGCGATGACGGCCCGGGTGATTGCCATATCGTTGGTGTCCTCTGGGATATCGCGGATGAACGACTTGTCGATCTTCAGCAAATGAATGGGTAGTGATTTCAGATAGGCCAGAGAGGAATAGCCGGTCCCGAAGTCGTCAACCGCCAGCGTCACTCCGAGGTCGCGCAGGGCCTGCAGGATACGGATCGCGTTCTGCGATTCGCCCATGATGAAACTTTCCGTGAGTTCCAGTTCGAGCTTGTCTGATGGCAGGCCGCTGTCCTGCAGTACGCGGTGTACCACGTCCACCAGGTCACCACGCCTTACCTGCACACCGGAGATGTTCACCGCGAGGGTGCCGGGCAGTATCCCTGCGTCCAGCCATTCGCGCGCCTGGCGACAGGCCTCCGACAGTATCCACTCGCCCAACGGCAGGATCAGGCCGCTGTCTTCGGCGATCGGCAGAAACTGCTCGGGTGGCATCGGGCCGAGTAGGGGGCTGTTCCAGCGCACCAGCGCCTCCATGCCGACGATACGACCTGTCGTCAGATCGATCTGCGGCTGATAGGCGAGGTGAAACTCGGCATCCTGAATCGCCTTGCGCAGCGCACCATCGATGTGGATGCGCCGGGTGGCCTGCGCCGTGAGTTCCTCGGTATAGAACTCGTAGGTATTGCGCCCCAGAGACTTGGCGCGGTACATCGCCGCATCCGCATTGCGCATCAGGGTCTCGGCTTCTGTGCCGTCGTTTGGCGAGATACTGATGCCCAGGCTCGGGGTCACGCGGATCGTCGAATCACCGAGGACGAATTCACGGTCGAAAGCCTCGATAATTTTTTCAATGACGGATGTCAGCCGGTTACGGTCGCTGACTTCCTCGATCAGGATCGTGAACTCGTCGCCACCGATCCTCGCGACCGTATCTTCGTGGCGCAGCCTGGATGACAGCACCTCCGCCACTTCGATCAACAGGCGGTCACCGTAGGAGTGGCCGAGACTGTCGTTGACGTGTTTGAAGTGATCCAGATCCACGAAGATGACCGCCACGCTGCCGTCCCGGCGTGAGGCCCGGTCGAGTGCGTGCTGAAGGCGTTCATGGAAAAGGATGCGATTGGGTAGATTGGTGAGCGGATCGTGGTGCGCCATGTGGGCGAGTTGGCCCTGAGATTCCTTGATCTGAGAGATGTCGGTATAGATTGCGACATAGCTGGCCGGTTCGCCGTACTCGTTATATACGGTGTTGATCGCGACCAGTTCCGGGGTGACGGAACCGTCTCTGTTGCGGTTGATGATCTCTCCACGCCATTGGCCGGTGTCGATGATCGATGTCCACATGGCTCGATAGAAGGTCTCGTCGTACAGCTCTGATTTCCACAGGCTGGGTTTACGTCCGATCACCTGTTCACGAGAATAGCCGAGGATCCGGCTGAAGGCCGGATTGACGTCGATGACCGTGCCCTGCGTGTCTGTTATCACGATTGCTTCGGCCGAACATTCGAACACGGTGGCGGATTGTCTGAGCCTGCGTTCGGACTCGTGCCGGTTCGAGATGTCGTGGATAATCGCGATGTAGAACTCCTGCTCGTCGAATGCCAGGTGGTTGGCGTGGACTTCCACCGGAAAGGTCTCGTGGTCACTGCGTTGATAGCGTGTCTCGTAGTGCAGGCTGCCCAGACGCTTGACCGACTCCCAATGAGCCTTCCAGGCGGCGGCGTCCAGCGAGGTGGTGACGTCCGCCAGATTCAGATGCGGCAGTTCGCGGTCGTTGAACCGCAGCAGCTGCGTAGCGGCGTCATTGAGGTAGATCAGCTGGCCCGTGGGGTCGGCCCAGAGCACCCCGACATTCGCTCTGTCGACTGTGTTCTGTGTCAGAGCCAGACGGCGTTCGACGCGCTTGCGCTCGGTGATGTCGGTGGAGATTCCGCACACCGCATTGGCCTGGCCCCTGGTGTCGAACAGTGGAAATTTTGTCGAGAGGTAGTCGTGCATACCGTCGCGATGTGGTGCACGTTCGTCGACGGCGATCGATCTGCCGCTCGCCAGCACCTCGAGGTCGGTGTCACGGGTTGACTTGGCGATGCTTTCGGGGAACAGCTGGTAGTCGTATTTGCCAACGATCTGCTCGCGTGGCATCGCGACCAGGCGTTCGTAGCTGCTGTTTACCAGCAGGTACTGTCCGGACGGATCCTTGATGTAGATCACTGCAGGTGCGTTGTCGATGACCGCCTGTAACTTGCTCTCGTTGGCCTGCACGGCGTCCAGCAGTTCTTCGTTCTGCTGCAACAG
>JAGRHB010000027.1:0-6609 GCA_020445245.1 Gammaproteobacteria bacterium | reverse complement strand
CGTTGCAGGCCGCGTGCCTCCGTGGCCACGCGGTCGACAAGCGGTCGTATCACCCGGTTGGTCAGTGCTATGCCGAGCATGGCCAGCAAAAGGACCGTGAACACCGCAAATGCGGCATGGGTGCGCGCGCTGCTGAAAAAAACACCGGGGTCGGCATAGAACATCATCACCCAGTCGCTGGTACCGATCTTTTCGTGCGCCATGATGAGACTGCTGCGAGCCCGGGAATCGGGAGCGTGCAGGCCCTCGTCGTAGCCAAGTTGCAGCTGCTCGATCAGTTCGGACTTCAGTTCCTCCTGGGACAGCGGTTGTTCGTCGTGCCCGATGTCGTAGAAATGGACTGCGATGCCATCCTGCAGGGTCGCGACCTGGAGGCTGCCGTTGGTCTCGATGTGGTCGAAGAACCCCTGCATGATGTTGCGCAGCCGGTCGTCCCTGAACATCACGAGATCGATACCGACCACCTGCATGGATCGGTTGCGGATCGGCGCCGAGACCACGACCAGATCGTCGCGTGGTATGCCCAGGGTAGTGGCGGTATTGGACGGCCATTTCGGCCAAAGTGATACGGGTATCGGCTGGCCAACCTCTATCAGGGGATCGAGCTGGGGCGACAGGCGGGTGACCCCGAGGATACCGTTGTCCGGGGAAATGGCGTCGGTGAGCTTGGGCACGGTGAAATCGATCAGCATTTGTTGACTGATCTCGCCACGCAGGAAGTGTTCGAGCTGCAGACGGATCTGGGTGCGACTGGTGATCTGGGTGGCGATGTTGTTCAGCCGCGCAAGTTCCGCTTCCATCGCTGCGGTCTGCAGCTCGATGGCGAAAAACAGCTGATTCTTCAGTGAGTTGGTCTGGGATTTATACAACAACGCGGTTGCGATGCCGCCAATGACACTGCTGGTCAGCAGAATCCCGAGGATCGCCATCAGGCGCACCCGCCGCTCAACGAAGTCGGCCGGCGCATTGGCAGCAGGCGCAGTTTGCTCTGGGCTTTGGGACATGGTGCCGAACAGGGATTTTCGCATCCCTCCTTAGCGGCACCGCAGTTCATTAATGAAGGTTGGAAGAAGAGCGCGACCGCGGCACCGCTTCCGTGCCGGGGCCATGCGATCAGCGGGTTGCCCTGGCCCGATTCGCGTCGCGCAGACGTTTGATCTGGAACAGTGTCCCGCGTTCCTCTTCCTCGAGGGCCTCGGCAATCTGTTTGATCACCTTTTTGTACGACGGAATGATGTTGTATTTGAGCGCATTTACCCGCTTCTGTGCCTTCCGCTGCTCGCTGATCAGCCGGTACAACGCCATCTCCACCGCAGCCAGTTCGGCCAGGTGTACCGCGGCCTCGGCAAAGGCGCGGCGGGCCTCGTCGAAACTGGGGTCGGTGCCGAGCAGGCCGACAGGCTGCGGGGCAACCACCGAGGCCTCGACAGATGGATACTGCACGCCGAGTGAGCGGCGCGGCAGCACCTTCATGCGCGTCGATGACGATGCGCCGAGCGTGGCCTGAGCGATGCTGCGATCGCCCATGCGCAATTGCGCGATGCTGAGCCAGCGATAGGCGGTGCGCAGCGCCTCATGTGCCGTGCTCTTGTGCGCCTGGTAGTCCTTGATGTGCTGATAGACCAGTCGGGTCAACAGTTCCCGCTTGCGTTCGAGCAGGGCGTGCCCATCTTCGAGAAAACGCACCTGTTTGCGCAGGTTGAGCAGGGCACTCTTGGTCGGTGCAGTGCGCAGGCGGCTCATGCCGGGGATTCTCCGGCACGGTGATAGTGTGCGAGGTCGGTCTCGCTTACCCGGGTAAGCGCATCACGCGGGAAGCGTGAAAGCAGTTCCCAGGCCAGGTTCAGGGTCTCGATGATGCTTCGGTTTTCATCTTCCCCCTGGCCGACGAAGCGTTGGTCGAAGTCACGCGCGAATTCGAGATAGCGCTGGTCGCGTGCTGTGAGTTCCTCGGCACCGATGATGGAGGCGAGATTGCGCGCCTCCTGGGCCTTGGCGTAGAGCGCATACAGCTGGTTGGCAACGCGTGGGTGGTCGTCACGGGTGTCGTCCTTGCCGATGCCGTCTTTCATCAGGCGCGACAAAGATGGTGCGATGTCGACCGGCGGGTAGACGCCCTGGTTGTTGAGCTCGCGCGACAGCACGATCTGCCCCTCGGTAATGTAGCCGGTCAGGTCGGGGATCGGGTGGGTGATGTCGTCCGACGGCATTGACACGACCGGCACCATGGTGACCGAGCCATGCCGATCGCGGATACGCCCCGAGCGTTCGTAGATCTCCGCCAGGTCGGAGTACAGATATCCGGGATAGCCCTTGCGTGCCGGTACGTCGCCCTTTGCGGTCGCGACCTCGCGCAGTGCCTCCGCGTAGTGGGTCATGTCGGTCATCACCACCAGTACATGGCGGTCGAGGTCAAAGGCCAGATACTCGGCGGCGGTCAACGCGACGCGCGGCAGCGCGAGGCGCTCGACCGGCGGATCGTCGGCGTGATTGATGAACATCACCACGTTGCCGAGTACGCCGGAGTCGGAGAATGACTCGCGGAAGAACCGTGCGTCGCTGTACGACACACCCATCGCGGCGAAGACGATGGCGAAATTGGTCGCCTCGCCGGGCAGGCGGGCCTGGCGCACGATCTGCGCAGCGAGGCGGTTATGCGGTAGACCCGAAGCGGAAAAGATCGGCAGCTTCTGGCCACGTACCAGCGAGTTCAGGCCGTCGATGGTCGAGATGCCGGTCTGGATGAATTCGCGCGGATAGTTGCGTGCCGCCGGGTTGATCGCCGAGCCGCTGATGCCGCGAGCCTCGCCGTCGACGATCGGCGGCCGCCCGTCGCGTGGTTCGCCTATACCGTTGAACACCCGGCCGAGCAGGCCTGGACTGACTGTCAGGGTCAGCGGCTGGTCGAGGAAACGCACCCAGGTGTTGTCCATGTCGATGTCGTCGGTTCCCTCGAACACCTGGATCAGGGTCTCCTGTTCGGCTGCACGGATCACTTGTCCATTGCGCCTGCGTCCCCGGTGATCGCGGATGCGCACACGGTCGCCGAACGCGATGCCTTCGACGCCCTCGACGATCAGCAGCCCCCCCTGCGCCGCCTTGGCACGGCGGTATTCGACTTCACTCATGGCAGGGCCTCCTGTCCGGACGCGTATTCGCTGCGCAATGCGGAAAACGCCTTGTAGACTTCGCTGGCAAAAGCGGCGAGCTGTTCGCCCTCGTCACTGCGCCAGGTTGATTTCGCGCGACGGATGCGGGCGAGGATAGGGTGCTCGGCGAGTTCCTGTACCGGGGCGCCGAGCGCGATCAGTTCCTTGCCCTGGTCGAATACCTGCATCACCAGTTCGAGCAGCTGAAACTGTTTGTTTGGTGAACAATAGGTGTCGGCCTCGTCCAGTGCGCTCTGCTGCAGCACCGCTTCCTTGACCAACGCGGCACCTTCCAGCTCCCAGCGTTGTGCCGAGGACAGCGCCTCCGGGCCCACCAGGTTGACGATGCGCGACAATTCGGCGTCACGTGCAAGCAGCGACAGCGCCTGTGTGCGCCGGCTGCTCCAGGCGCCACTGATTTCCTTGGCCCACCAGCCGGCAGCGATACTGACATCCTGCGAGAAGCTGTCGACCCAGTCGACCGACGGGTAGTGGCGGGCATCGGCCAGTTCCTTGGACAGCGCCCAGAAAGTCTGGATGATTTCCTTGGTATGGCTGGTCACCGGCTCAGAGAAATCGCCGCCTGGTGGCGAGACAGCGCCGATCAGCGTGACCGAGCCACGCCCTCCGCCCAGTGTCTCGACACGGCCCGCGCGTTCGTAGACTGCGGCGAGCCGGCTGCCGAGATAGGCAGGATAGCCTTCCTCCACCGGCATGTGACCAAGTCGCCCGGCGACCTCGCGCAGTGCCTCGGCCCAGCGCGAAGTCGAATCGGCGAGCATGACCACATCGTAGCCCTGGTCACGGAAATATTCGGCCATCGTCATGCCGACATAGATCGAGGCCTCGCGGGCGACCACAGGCATGTTCGAGGTATTGGCGATCAGCAGCGTGCGCTCCATCATGCCGCGCCCGGTATACGGGTCCTGCAGCTGCGGAAAGCTCTCGAGCACGTCGACCAGTTCGTTGCCGCGTTCACCACAACCGACGTAGATCACGATATCCGCATTGGACCAGCGTGCCACCTGCTGCTGCACCATCGTCTTGCCGGCGCCAAACGGGCCGGGCACGGCACCCTTGCCGCCCTTGAGCAGCGGGAAGAAGGTATCGAGGATGCGTTGCCCGGTGATCAGCGGCTCGACGCCATGATCACGCCTGGAATAAGGCCGTGCCTGGCGCACTGGCCAGCGGTGATAGAGGGCCAGTTTGTGCACCTTGCCCTGTGCATCACGTACGCGTGCGATCGTGCTGTCGAGCGTGTAGCTGCCGGCGGGCGCGAGGTCGATCAGCTCGCCGCTGACTGTCGGAGGCACCAGGATGCGATGCTCGATGGTCTCGGTTTCCTGCACTGTTCCCAGGCGCGTGCCCGCTGCGACCTGCCCGCCAGGCTCCAGGCCGTCGGTTGGGCTGAACGGCCAGGCGCGCTCGCGGTCGAGCGAATGGATGCGCAGCCCGCGCGGGATATTGTCGCCGGCGATGCTGGCGATCTCCTGCAGCGGACGCTGCACGCCATCGAAAATACCCTGCAGCAGGCCGGGGCCGAGCTCGACTGTCAGAGGGTGGCCCAGACCGTACACGGCCTCACCGGGACGCAGTCCATCGGTCGATTCGTAGGCCTGCACGATCGCATCGTCACCTTCCAGGGCAATGATCTCGCCGACGATGTCGAGGCTGCCGATGCGCACCTGCTCGCCATTGCGCCCGCCCGGCAGGTGGATGCGCAGAATCGGACCGTTGATCTCGCGGATGTAACCACTGCGTGACTCTGTCATTGCGGGCCTCCGATGCGTGCGCCGGCGTTGATGTCTGCCGGGAACAGCTGCTGCAGGATCGAGCGCTGGATGGCTGCTTCGAGGCGGCTGATGCGACCCTCGAAACGGTTGTCGACCTGGCTGCGGTTATCCGCGGTGCGCAGCCTGATGCCGCCGCTGCCCCAGGTTGCTTTCTCGGCCAGGTGGATGGTTCGCTCGGGGGCCGCCTCGGTGGCCAGCGTCTGCCATTCGGCGCCCAGCCAGGCCAGGTCGTCGGCATTCACCTCGGCCGTCAGTTCACCCGCTGGCAACAGCGTGGCTGCCTGACGAATCATCTTGACGAGCCAGCTGCGATAGGCGGTGCGGTCGGCACACAGCTTGTGCATGCGCTCCGCCAGGCGTGCCTGGACCGTCTGCACCATCTCCCAGCGCAGCTGATCGAGCCGCGCCTGAAGCTTGAGTTCACTGGCCTGGGTGACGCGACGGAAGTGTCGTTCGGCCTCGGCCTTGGCGACCAGCACTTCGCGTTCCTCGGCCATGTGCAGGCGCTCGGCGGCATCGCGCAGGATGGTGTCTTTCTGCCGCTTGGCCTTGTCGTGGAATTCCTGCGCCAATTCTTCAGCACGTGCCATGATGGCGCGTTCGAGCGCGACCAGCTGGCTTTGTCCATCTTGACTCATGCGTTTTCTCCGTCCATCCCGAGAAGTGAGCGGATGTGATCGTCGACCGAACTTTGCATACGTTGTGGTTGTGCCAGCGGTGGGACCTGGGTCAACAGGATGCGGCCGCCTTCACTGCGCACCCGGTCGATGCGATGGCTGCCGGACTCGGCCAGTGCCTGGTCGATCACGACGAATGCGTGCGTGCGCGACAGGATCAACTCGTCGAGTATCCGGTCCAGCTGAGCGGTGTCGGCGTCCGGGTACACCTCGAAACCGGCCAGGCGAAACCCGGTCGCCAGGGCGCCGTCGCCGAGGAACAACTGGCGGGTCTTCTCCATGCCGCTCTCTCAGACCCTGTTGAGCAACAGGATCGACAGCACCAGGCCGTAGATCGCGATGCCCTCGGCCAGTCCCAGGTAGACCAGCGTGCGGCCGAAAATCTCCGGTTTCTCCGATACCGCGGCAAGCGATGCGGCGCCGATCGGACCAACGGCGAGCCCGGCGGCGATGGTGCTGAACGCGGTCGGCAGGGCGATGCCGATGAACGCGAGACCCATGCCGATGCTGATCTCGTTGCGACCGGAGAGTGCGCCCTCCAATTCCGGAGCCGCCAGCGCATCACCCACGCCAAGGATGGTGACGATCAGCTGGGCGCCGAAGAACAGCGCGATGTTGAGCGCTATCGTTGGCATAAACCAGCGACGCGCGCGGTCGGCGGCGAGTGGCCGGAAGTGCAGATAGGTGCCGGCCGCAATCACGCCAAGCAGGGCGGTGGTCATTAGGGTGATGATGGTGGTCATGGTTGCTCCTGATTCAGCGGGTTAGAGAGCGGCCGAGGCGCAGTGGCCGGAACGGTGTGCCGTCGCCGTAAAAGTAACGGGAAAAGCCTTCGTAGTATTCCAGTCGCAGGGTCTGGATCGCGACGATCGTTCCTTCGAGTACGATCACGAACAGGTTGCCCAGCACCAGTGTTATCCAGTGGCCGACCGTGTCCATGCTGTTGGCCAGTGTGAATACGGCCAGCGACAGTGCCACATGGTTGAGGCT
>JAGRHB010000278.1 GCA_020445245.1 Gammaproteobacteria bacterium | reverse complement strand
CTCAAGCAGCGCCGACTGCACCTTGGGCGGGGCGCGGTTGATCTCGTCGGCCAGCAGGACCTCGTGGAACAGTGGCCCTGCGACAAAGCGGAAGCTACCGTTGGCCGGTTCGTAGATCTCGCTGCCGGTCAGGTCGCCCGGCATCAGATCTGGCGTGAACTGGACGCGCTGAAACGCCGCATGCAGGCCCGAGGCCAGCGCATGCACGACCGTGGTCTTGGCCAGCCCCGGCGGGCCTTCCAACAGCACGTGCCCACCGGCCAGCAGCGCGATCAGCAGGCGATCGAGCAACAGCTCCTGGCCGACGATGATGGACTGCAGTTGCAGTTTCAGATCGGCGAGCGGCCCTCGATCGGCAATACCCGCTTCGTTGTTTTCTTTCATGAGCTCTCACATTGGGTGAAACAGGCAGGCCGGCACGCAACCGCCAAACGCCGCGAACGACCCTGGTGATCAGCTGCGGCATCCGGCCGGTTGAACATTAACCGATGCGGCGACATAAGCTAAGACCGCCTGAGGCCGACCGACATGAAGCCACCGAGCGGAAGGCTGGCCGGCAGCCAATGGTCGAAGCGATGCGAGAGGGATCCTCCCCAGGGCAGAAAAATCGCCCAGCGCATCTGCACAGACGGTTCGGGTTCGAGCGTGGCAACCCAACGCCGGACGTCCACGCGCCGGTCCCAGCGTGCGCCCCGGTAACCACCCCGTCCCCGCTTGGCCAGCCAGAGCAGGCTGGGACGATGCAACAGACCGAGCACCACGCTGTGCCGGCTGATGCGCCACATCTCACGCAGTACAGCTGCCGGGTCATCGACAAAGCACAGACTGGTCACCGCCGCCGCGTGATCGAAGGTGCCATCATTGAAAGGCAGACGCTCGCCCCTTCCCTCGACCCAGCGGATCGACGGATATCGCTGCTGTGCAAAATCCAGCACCACCCGATCCGGGTCCAGACCCGTCACCTGCAGGCCCGCCTGCGCGAACCCGGCACTGAACCACCCGGTACCGCAGCCGACGTCGAGCAGGCACCCGCCGGGGTTCGGCTGCATCAGCTCGAGCATCGAGTCGGCTTCACGGGCGCCGATCCAGGCGCCGCGCGGCGTCTCGTACCAGGCATGATAGGCGGCAGGGTCTTTCATCAGCACACGCCTGCCGACGCATCACAAACCTCGCGCCACCACGGGTCGTCAGCGCCATGTCGTATGCGCACGACACGACTCATCCACCCACCCCCTCTCCGCCCTTTCCACTGATGCCTTTTTTCGTTCGCACTGACGGTAGGGCTGTCACCGGCGGCGCCTTGCCAAGGAGCCGTCCCAGCAGTACCCGCGAACGCTCGGCGATGTAGCGTTTCGACAGGCGACGCTCGGCAAACAGCAGGCCTTCGCAAGCATCGTGATCCCGGTAAAGAATCTGCTCCGGTGCCGGACTGAACGGTCGATCGACGCTGACCCGTGCGATGCGGCCCAGGTTCACGCCCCGCCCGTCGTCGAACAGCAGCAGGTGGGGCGCCAGGCCGCGTGCCGGGTCGGGTTGCGGAAACGGCAAGACATCCAGCAGCACCACGGACTGGCCAGGCATGCTGACGGCCAGTTCCATACCCGTCGGCACCAGTTCCACGATGAACACCTCGCGGCCGACCGCCTCGCGCAGCCGCTCGACCTGCGCATCGTAGTCGGGCGATGGCCACAACTGGCCCTCTGCAGCGTCTGCCGCTCTGTTCTGCGATCTGTCTTTCGTCACCTTTGAGGCCTTCCTCAGAGCGTTGGGCACCAGCGGCCTTTCATGTACCTGACAATCGCACCTGCGGATCCAGTCATTGCCGAAAGTCGGTTGCGCCGTGTTCCCCAGTGCATCACGGGGCAACACAGGCAGCCCGGTCCAGTGTCAGGCCACCAACGTGCGCCAACCGTCGATCAGCACTGTCGCGGCGATCCCGATGTCAGCCAGGCTGGTTGGCTCACCGATGCTCAGCCGTACTGCGCCCCTTGCCCGCCTCACGTCGATGCCCATGGCTCCGAGCACGCCGCTGACGGCTTCCGATTCCTCGTGACAGGCCGAGCCGACCGAAGCGGCGATCTGCGGTGTGCCGTCGAGCAGGTCGCGTCCGTCCACTCCGGGAAACGACAGGTTCAATGTGTTCGGCAGGCGGTGCTCTGGGTGACCATTGAGCTGCAGTTTGGGGATCCCGTCCGCCAGCTGGCGATGCAACGCGTCGCGCCGCTCGCGCAGCCGTTCGGTGAACGCGGGCAGGCGGTGCCGTGCCAGTTCGGCCGCGGCGCCCAGGCCGACGATGTGCGGCACGTTCTCGGTCCCGGGCCTCAGACCATGTTCGTGCCCCGCCCCGAACAGCACCGGGACGAGCGGCGTGCCGCTGCGCACATAGAGCGCACCAACGCCCTTGGGCGCGTAGAACTTGTGCCCGGCCAGGGTCAGCAAGTCGACGCCGAGGTCTTCTACCTCGACCGGGACCTTGCCGACCGACTGCGCCGCATCGGTGTGGAACAGGACACCCCGAGCATGTGCCTGCGCGGCGAGCGCGGCGATCGGCTGCACGGTTCCAACCTCGTTGTTCGCATGCATCACCGAGACCAGCACGGTATCGTCGCGCAGCACGGCGACGAGATCGGCCGGATCGACCCGCCCCGTCTCATCGACCGGCAACACGGTAACCTCCCACCCCTCGGCCGCGAGGTGCGCCATGGGCGCGGCAATCGCCGGGTGCTCGACTGCGCTGGTCACCAGGTGACGGCCACGATCGCGCAGGGCCCTCGCGACGCCGAGCACGGCGAGGTTGTTGGCCTCGGTGGCACAGCCGGTGAACACAATCTCGCCCGGCTGCGCACCGATCAGCTGCGCAAGCTGGGTACGTGCGCGGACAACCGCCTCGTGGGTACGGCGGCCGTAGACATGACCCGACGAGGGATTGCCGAAGTGCTCACGCAGGTAGGGCTCGATCGCGTCGGCGACCTCGGGCGCCACCGGGGTGGTGGCGTTGTAGTCCAGATAGACCGGATCCGTCATGCCGTCATCCATCGAGTGCCTGGGTCAGATCATCGATCAGGTCCTGCGGATCCTCGAGGCCGACCGACAGGCGGACCATCGCGTCGCCGATGCCACGACGCGCACGTTCGGCCGGATCGACACCATGGTGGGTCG
>JAGRHB010000277.1 GCA_020445245.1 Gammaproteobacteria bacterium | reverse complement strand
GTGTTATGATCGCGCTCCCCTCAGGCACTCGTGTGAAACCGTTATGCGTATCGGTCATGGCTTCGATGCACATCGCTTCTGTGAAGGCACTCATATCACGATCGGTGGCGTCCGCATCGATTACGACCGGGGCCTGGAGGCGCATTCGGACGGTGATGTGCTGGTTCATGCCATCTGTGACGCGATCCTCGGTGCGGCCGGGCTGGGCGACATAGGGCGGCATTTCCCTGATTCGGACGAGCAGTACAGGGGCATCGACAGCCGCGTGTTGTTGCGACGCGTGCGCGATGCGGTCGCGGCGCGTGGCCTGCGGGTCTCCAATCTCGACGCCACGGTCGTCGCCCAAGCGCCGCGGATGGGCCCGCACATTCAGGGGATGTGTGCGAATCTGGCCCAGGATATGGGTGTTGTGCAGGACAGGGTCAACGTCAAGGCGACCACGACTGAACGCATGGGGTATACGGGGCGGGGCGAGGGGATCGCCGCACATGCGGTCGTGCTGCTGGTGACGATCTGATGACACAGTCGCTGCCTCCGGATGATCCGACGCTGGATCTGCCTTTCGCCCACGGTGGCCCTGTGCTTGGCGGGCGCCTGCGTGCCTCGCCCGAGGACTTTGTCGTTGAGGAGCAGCTGGGTTACCAGGCATCGGGAGATGGTGAGCACGTCTTTCTCACTGTGCGAAAACGCGAACGCAATACCCAGGATGTGGCGAGGGCAATTGCCCGGCTCGCCGATGTGCCCCAGGTGGCGATCGGCTATGCGGGCCTGAAAGACCGCAACGCGGTGACGACGCAGCATTTCTCGGTACAGCTCCCGGGGCGCGAGGCGCCGGACTGGTCGACGATCGAAGATGAGTCTCTGCAGGTGATCGCCGCGCAACGGCACAACCGCAAGATCCGCCGCGGCTCACTGCGCGGCAACCGTTTCCGGATCAGGGTCGACAGCGTGGTGGGTGACGTCGCCGAGGCAGAGCGGCAGTTACAGCGCATCCGCGATGCCGGCGTACCCAACTACTTTGGCAGTCAACGGTTTGGGCGTGGTGGACAGAACCTGCGGCGTGCCGATGAGTTGCTGGCCGGGCGTGGTCGCCGCGGTGGGCGTGAGCAACGCAGCATGATCCTGTCGGCGGCGCGCTCGCAGCTGTTCAACCAGGTGCTGGCGGCGCGCGTCAATGCAGGCACCTGGGACACGGCGATAGCGGGCGATGTGATGTCCCTTGCGGGGTCGCAACGGCAGTTCATGTACGACGCCGCGGATCCGACGATTGCCGACAGGCTGGCGCGACTGGATGTGCATCCGACCGGCCCGCTGTGCGGTCGCCCCGGCCGTGCCCTGCAGGTCGAAGCCGATGCAAGGCTGAATGAGGAGCGTGCACTGGCCGAGGCGCAGTCATGGATCGAGGGGCTGACGCGTCTGGGGCTGGATGCCGACCGTCGTTCGCTGCGTCTGGTGGTGGACGGGCTGGACTGGAGTTGGCAGGACAATTCACTGCTGCTGTCGTTTCAACTCGTCGCGGGAGCTTTTGCGACCGCCGTATTGCGAGAAATCGTCCGCTCACACGATGCAGACGAAGCCGATCCTGATTCCTGATCCCCGGGTGGCCAACTAGTCGAACCGTCGATACTTCCCTGACAGCAGCACATACACAGCACCAGTGCCGCCGTCCCAACGCGGCGCAGTCACAAAAGCGAGCACTTCGTCTTTCTGCCGCAGCCATTGGTTGGTCTTCTGCTTCAACACCGGTTGCTGGCCGCCGGAACCAATGCCCTTGCCATGGATGATGCGGACGCAGCGCCGGCCGCTCGCCAGGCTGTAGTCGAGAAACCTCGCCAATGCGGGCTTGGCCTCACGTACGCGAAGGCCGTGCAGGTCGAGTGTCCCCTGCGCCTCGATCACCCCGCGCTGGAGATCGCGAAACACGCGGTTCTGGATGCCCGGACGGCGAAACTCCAGAAATTCTCCGGTCTCGATTGCCAGATCAGCGAAGTCATCCACGCGCTCGTCGCCGACGGGAAGATTGAGGGGCTCCGGGCGGCGCTTCTTGCGATACGGGTCGGCGCGACCATCTTCGATTGGCTCGACGTCGCGCATGGCATCGCGAAACGCGCCTTCGCCTTTGTCGTTCGGGTTGTCGTCTGGGTTTCCCATGGCGACGATTGAAACGGCTAAACGGTCTCAGATCAAGGTGAGGCAGGGCAGGGTTTGCAGTATCATCGGTCAGCCAAAAAAACCGCCCGGTGGCAATGTCCGGTCGGTACTCAGGATGGTATGCGAATTCTTCTCAGCAACGATGATGGTTATCAGGCCCCGGGCCTGGCGGCACTGCACGGCGCCATCTCCGGCATTGCAGAAACGGTCGTGGTGGCGCCGGACCGTGATCGAAGCGGTGCCAGCAACTCGCTCACCCTCGAACAGCCGATCCGCGCGCGCGCCGGCGAGAACGGTTTCATCCGCGTGGAAGGTACGCCGACCGACTGCGTTCACCTTGCGATCACCGGGCTGTTGGAAGAAGAACCGGATATGGTGGTCTCGGGGATCAACGCTGGCGCAAACATGGGCGACGACGTGATCTATTCGGGTACCGTGGCCGCCGCTACCGAAGGTCGATTTCTCGGGTATCCGGCGATTGCGATATCGATCTCTTCACATACGCCGCGTTACTTCGACTCAGCGGCGCGGGTCGCCGTCGACCTGGTGCAGCGCCTGTGCGAAAGACCCCTGGCGGCGGACTCGATACTCAACGTCAATGTACCGGATCTTCCTTATGACCAGCTGAAGGGGATGCTGGCAACCCGTCTGGGGCATCGGCACAAGGCCGAGCCGGTGGTAAAGGCAGAAGACCCGCGCGGTCGGCCGATCTACTGGGTGGGCCCCGCAGGTGCGGAGCAGGATGCAGGACCCGGCACTGATTTTCATGCGGTGCGCAATGGCTTCGTCTCGGTCACGCCGTTGCAGGTCGATCTCACCCGGCACCAGGCGCTGGAACCGCTGGCGGCATGGCTGGAGCGCCAACAATGACGCCGGGGCATCTTGGAATCGGTATGACTTCGCAGCGTACCCGCGAGCGTCTGGTCCAGCGTCTGCGTGATGAAGGCATACGTGACCGTCAGGTACTCGACTGCATGCGCAACACCCCGCGCCACCTGTTCGTCGACGAGGCACTG
>JAGRHB010000276.1 GCA_020445245.1 Gammaproteobacteria bacterium | reverse complement strand
TGCGCGGACACTTCAAGCAGGCATTGCGTGAAATCAAAGACAAATATGAGCCGCGACTGCAGGAGATCGAGCAGTACTACAGCGACTGAAACGCCCGCCCCCCCTTGACCCATAAACACAGGCGCTAAACTAGAAGGGTATCTGGATCCTGAAACGCGGCTTGGTGGCGACGCACGATGCCCGACGACCGCTCGCAAAGTCCAGTACCCGCCAATGACAAACAAAACGGGGGCAACACGATGCAGGTCAAAGCGATACTCGACACCAAGGGACACGAATTCTGGTCCGTATCCCCACATTCCAGCGTCTATGAAGCCGTCAAGCTGATGGCAGAGAAGGAAGTGGGTTCCGTGCTGGTCATCGAAAACGGCAAGGTCCAGGGCATCGTCACCGAACGCGACTATGCGCGCAAAGTGGTGCTGGAAGGCAAGACCTCGCCCGACACGCCGGTCGCCGAGATCATGACCACCCATGTCCTGTGTACCCGGCCCGAACAGACGATCGAGGAAGCCATGGCGTTGATGACCGAGAAACGGGTGCGCCACCTGCCCGTACTGGAACACGGCGAGATAAAAGGCGTGGTTTCGATCGGCGACCTGGTGAAGGCGGTGATCTCCGAACAGCAGTTCCTTATCCAGCAGCTGGAAAGTTACATCACGAGCTGATGCGGTGCCGGATTGAAGCCGATCACGCCACGGCCTCACCCGCCGGGCGATGCCAGGCGGCACCGGACCTGTCCCTGGGCTGAGTCCCCGGGTGCATCTGTGCCGATTGATTGTGCTCGCCGCTGTGACGGCCTTCGCGGCCCGGCGCCTGCGACTCCCCCGCCCCCCTCTTGCAGGCCAACACGATCATCGATGAGAAACCCTGTATGAAACTGACCGATATCGACAAAAAACGTTATCGCAGGCACCTCAACCTGGTGTTCGCGGGGATCGCGGTCTCGCTGACGGCAATTGCGATCGGGTCTTCGACAATATTGATTCGGCTGTTCAGCACGCCGGAGGAATCACACTTCTGGCTCAACGTTGCCGGTGTCATCATCGCGGTGGCCGTGGTGGTCGCGATACTGCAGAAGCTGCGCGCCCACCCCTTCATGGAAGAGGTGGCGTATGTGTGGGACCTCAAGCAAACACTCAACCGCATCCATCGCAGGGAACACACGCTGGAGGCGGCGGCCGAAGCAGGCAGACTCGAGGCGCTGATCATCATGAACTTCTTCTACCGTGACTCGAAGCAACTGTACGAACTGGACGACAACCTGGTGACGATCGAAGAACTCGTCGACAAGATCCGTTACCACGACAAACGCCTCGCGGCAGCGGGCCTGACGACCGACACGGATACCTTCAATCCATCCATGCTGGATGATCTGAACTGAAGGTAGTCCCGGTGCGCACCTGAGGTGCAGCATCCGGCGTAGCGTGGCCGACATGCCTGACCCCGGCCGGGCGCAGGCCATCCACCTGATCGACTGCCTGTGCCGGGTTTGCTGCCCGTGTGCTTTTCGACTCAGCCGGGCGCCTTTGGCGTATCTGCTGGAGCCCGCAATTTCGTCTTCACGTCTCCCCCCGTCTCTTTGGTCCTGATTGGCGCAGGTTCGTGAACAATCTTGTTCCAGCAGCCCCGATGATCATTTGGGTGCAGATCTCTAAGGTTTTCCTCAAGGCCGCAGTCGGCAACGCCAGCCCGCTGCCCAACAGATCACGCTATCAGAAGGAGAACCATGATGCCCCGTTCCACTCATCAATCTCACTCAATCACCCGGCGACATCGGCAGCCCTATCACCCGGTGGACCCGATCTTCGTGAGTCGGTGGTCACCACGCGCGTTCGATGCCATCCCCATGCCGGTACTCGACCTCTATACCATACTGGAGGCGGCCCGCTGGGCCCCGTCCGCATACAACATCCAGCCCTGGCGATTCATCTATGCGATGCGCGACGACGCTCACTGGGATGCCTTTCTGGATCTGCTCGATCCGTTCAACGCAAGCTGGGCCCAAAACGCGTCCGCGCTGGTGTTTCTGGTCTCCGACACACTGACACCCGCCCACGGCTCAAGCCCGGCAAGGCTTTCACGGACCCACAGCTTCGACGCCGGCGCGGCGTGGGCTCATCTCGCTCTGCAGGCGACAGCCCTGGGATATCAAGCCCACGCAATGGCCGGTATCCACTTTGCCATTGTCAGACAGCGTCTACTCGTGCCGGACCATTACCGAGTCGAGATCGCCATAGCGATTGGCAGGCAGACCGATCCCTTCGGCCTTCCAAAGGCACTGCAGGAACGCGAGAAGCCCAGCCTGCGCCTGGCACTCGAAGAGATCGCGTTCCCCGAATGCTTTGTCCGGGATCCGATCGCCATGGGTTCGGCGCCCACCGGCAGTTCCCGGGGAGGTGAGTGATGGAAGGCCGCATGAATATCGCCACGCCGGGTGTCGGCGCGGGTATTGCCAGGCTGCTGCAGGCACCGGCCGCACTGTTGTTGATTACCGGCACCCTGATCGGCCTGAACTTCCCGCTGGGCAAGATTGCCGGCGAGGCCGGCGTATCCCCGCTGATCTGGGCATCGCTGATCTCACTCGGTGCCGCACTGGTTCTGCTGCCTTTGTTGCTGGCGACCCGGTCGTTGGCGCTGCCACCACTCAAGATCCTGCGCTATACCGTGATTTCGGCGGTCATTTCCTTCGTTACGCCGAATCTGCTGTTGTTCGCGGCGATACCGCATACAGGCGCCGGTTTCACAAGCTTGATGTTTGCGCTATCGCCCATTTTCACGCTGCTGTTCGCCACACTGTTTGGCATGAAGGTGCCGGGACGCGTCGGTCGAATCGGCATTGCCTTCGGTCTGGCAGGCGTTGCATTGGTAAGCCTCACCCGGGGCACCAACCCCGACGGACCTGATGCCGGATGGCTGTTGGCCGCACTGGTCATCCCGGTCGCGCTGGCCGCGGGCAACGTCTACCGGACCCTGAGGTGGCCCGCCGGCGCATCACCCGATGTACTGGCATTCTGGGGGCACGCCTTTTCGAGCATGGTATTTCTGAGCGTGTTGCTGCTGACGCGCGGCAGACTTCCGTTCGACGAGATCGCACCGGCTGCCGGTGCCGCCCTGGCACAGGCATTGGTCGCCGGTATGACCTTCCCCGCATTCTTCCGGCTGCAGCAGAAAGGTGGCCCGGT
>JAGRHB010000275.1 GCA_020445245.1 Gammaproteobacteria bacterium | reverse complement strand
TCACGACGAAGCGGCCGCCCGGGCGCAACACGCGTGCCACCTCGGCGAAAACCTCGAATGGCTTGGTCAGGTATTCGACCGACAGACTGCAGATCACGGCGTCGAACTCGGCGTCACCATACGGCAGGACGGGGTCGAGATTGAGATCGTGGACACGGTATTCGGCGAACAACGGGTTGGCAGCCAGTTCCTCGGCGTTCATGCCCAGTCCGACGATTTCGCCGGGGCCGTGCCCGGCGGGCAGATGCGATTCCCAACTGGCCATCAGGTCGAGCACGTGACCGCCCTTCGGCAGCAGTCGGCCATACAGCGAGGCGATCTGTGCCGATCCGGTACGGTCGATGTGCGAGACCATGCGTGGCATTGCGTAGAACGCCGCGTCGGGCTCGCCGGCCATGCGGGAAAAGGGAATGTCCTGCCAGAAATCGGTGGGCTGGCCGCGCCAGCGCGCCTGCATCCCGGGGCCGTTGGCAGTCAGCATCTCGGCAACGTCGTTGCAACTGCCACCATGCTCCTCGCCGGCCGTCCAGATATCGAGGATGCACGCCGAGACGTCCAGGGCCTTGTCGGCCAGCGGGTTGTTGAGGTCGCAACAGATCATGTCGTCACTGGCCTTGCAGATCCGAAAGGGCTGGATCTCCTCGGGGAATATGCCACGGGATCCGCCGATGAAGGCGCGCGGGTAGAAACGCCCGCTGCGCGGCTCGATGTAGTTGTTCCTGCGCAGGTCGCGATGAAACGCGCGCTGGCTCAGGTTGAAGCACAGGTCGGACTGGTAGGGGACGATCAGTTCCCCTTTGGCGAAAGTGTGACTTGCGACATGACCGACCGGCTTGTCGACCAGCTCCGGTTCGAGTTCGAACGGCAGGATGTCACGCCACAGATTGAGCTTGCGTGCGACCAGATGGTCTGTGTGTCGGGCGTGTGCGCTCTGCCACTCGATGCTGAACGCCATCGCGCACATCGCACGGCTGGTGGTACGCGGCAATGGCTGGATATTGCCACTTTGACCTTCGTCACCCAATTCAAAGCCGGCCAACGCCTCGGTGATGTCGTTCATGTGTCTCCCGCCTGGTCTTTATTTGATGGCGAAGGAGTGTGCAGGGTAACGAAGAGAAATTACCTAGGCATATTGCAGGGTGAATCCGGCGGCCGCCAGGTACTCGGCTTCACGCGCGATCTCAGCCTCGGTCAGCGGGTGTTCGGCCAGCCACTCCTCGGGGAATTCGATGCGGATGTCCGTATTCTGGACCGTGATCTTCATCGGTGGCTTATGGCTGGCGCCGCGGCCGCGGTGCATCAGGACAGAAAGACGCAGCAGCACGGCAAGGCGTTTCGCGCAGCCGCCGATGTGAGCCGGCAGCCGGGTGAACTCCGCATCGATGAAACGTCGTCGATGCACCCGCACCAATGCCGCCAGCACCGCCTGCTGTTGGCGGGTGAAACCCGGAAGGTCGGCGTTCGCGAGGATATAGGCCCCGTGTTTGTGAAAGCTGTTGTGCGAGACCACCAGACCGATTTCGTGCAGTCGGCTGGCCCAGTTCAACATCAGGGTGTGCTCGGACCCGTCGAGCTCCCAGTTTTCCGCGACCTGCCTCAGCAGTGCGCGTGCGGTGGTCTCGACCCGGCTGGCCTGCTTCTTGTCCACCCCGAAACGCTGCATCACCGCCTGCACGGTCGAGTCGCGGATATCGATATGGTGGATATGGCCGACCAGTTCGTACAGCAGGCCCTCGCGCAGTGCCAGATCGGAGACCTGCATCTGCTCGATGTCCAACGCCTTGAACACGGCGCTGAGCACGGCGACACCGCCGGCGAATACCGGGCGTCGATCGTCGGACAGACCGTCGAGCCTGACGTTGTCGATGTGGCCCGCACCGACCAGGGCCCGTCGCAGTTTCTTCAACGACGATTTGGTGATGCCCTCATCGCTCCAGCCGTTGGCGATGACCACGCGCTCAATGGCCTTTATCGTGCCGGAGCTGCCGACAGCCGCGCGCCATTGGCCGGCGTGGAACATGCGGCGGATCGGGCGCAGCTCGACCCGGCCGGCCAGCACCGCCTTTTCCATCGCCTCGTCGCTGATCTTGCCACCGGCGAAGAATCGCCCGGTAACGCATACGCAGCCCATGAACACGCTTTCGCGCTCGCGCGGATGCAGCCCTTCGCCGAGGATGACCTCGGTGCTGCCGCCGCCGATGTCGACCACCAGGCGCGTCTCGTCACCGGGCGCCAGGCCGTGGGCGACGCCCAGATACACCAGACGCGCCTCTTCGCGACCGCCGATCACCTCGATCGGGTGCCCCAGGGCATCTTCCGCCGCCTTGAGAAAGGCGCCACCGTCGCGTATCTGCCGCATCGTGTTGGTGCCGACCGCGCGTACCGCTTGGTGCGGGAGCGCACGCAACCGTTGTCCCATGCGCGACAGGCTCTCCAGTGCGCGTTCCCAGGCATCGGCACTGAGCGTCTTGTCCGGCAGCAGACCGCCGCCGAGGCGCACCGCGTCGCGCAGGCGGTCGACGATGACCAGTTGTTTGTTGTCCAGCTTGCCCACGATCATGTGGAAACTGTTGGAGCCGAGATCGACGGCGGCGACCGTCTCCGGCGTACTGGCGTTGGTCGGTACTTCGGGCATGGCCAGGTTGACGGTTGCTGAAATTCGCGCCAATGCTAACCCGCCAGCGGCAATGAGGCGAGGTGCCGTCGCCCGGCGCCCCGGTATTTCATTCCGTGGCATCCGCGGCGGTTCCCTCACCAGGTGCCGGCCCCTGGTTTATCCTGCGGGGCAGGCGTCCTGCGGCAGCACCCCATGCATCTCCAGTTTTCGCGTCATCTCTTCGTCATGATCCTGCTCATCGCCGATGCGCCCGCTCGGGCGGACAGTGATCTCGATCGGGTCAATCAACAGCGCCGCCAGGCCGGGCTTGGCCTGCTGCTGCCCGACGAGGCGCTGAACCTGGCGGCGCAACGCCATGCCGACTACCTCGATCGTCACCGTGAACCCGGCAGGACACCCCGGGGCATGACAGCCCATACCGAGCGTCCGGGTGACGACGGATTCAGTGGTGAGACCCCTGCCGCCAGGGCGCTGGACGCCGGTTATCCGCATCGGGAGGTACTGGAAAACGTCAGCATGGGTTATCCGGATGGGGACAGCGCGATGACCGGCCTGATGAGCGCCATCTACC
>JAGRHB010000274.1 GCA_020445245.1 Gammaproteobacteria bacterium | reverse complement strand
TGCATATCGCTCATTGGTTTAACTCCAAAAAATTCGTTCGTGAATTCGATCTTTCGACCCTCACCCCATCCCTCTCCCTGGGGGAGAGGGCGGGAAGGATCCCTCACTGTTCAGATCCCTCTCCCCGCCAGGGAGAGGTGCCCTCGCTGTTTCCATTCCCTCTCCCCGCCGGGGAGAGGGCCAGGGTGAGGGGTTTACTTGTGAGAGACGTCCAGCTTGTCGACGGTGTCGAATTCGAACTTGATCTCTTTCCAGGTCTCCATGGCGGCCTTGAGTTCCGGGCTGCTCTTGGCGGCATTGGTGAGGATGTCCTTGCCTTCCTTCTCCAGCTCGCGACCCTGGTTGCGGGCCTCGACGCACGCCTCGACCGCGACGCGGTTGGCGGCGGCGCCGGCAGCGTTGCCCCAGGGGTGGCCCAGGGTGCCGCCACCGAACTGCAGCACGGAGTCGTCGCCGAAGATGTTGACCAGCGCCGGCATGTGCCATACGTGGATACCACCCGAGGCAAC
Organism: Gammaproteobacteria bacterium; assembly: GCA_020445245.1. The sequence continues at coordinate 2,686 of JAGRHB010000274.1, read as the reverse complement.
CGGGATGACGCCGGGCATCGAGCCCCAGTCCTGATCGAAGAAGATACCGCGGCTGCGGTCTTCCTTGATGAAGCTGTCGCGCATGATGTCGATCCAGCCGAGGGTCGCGTCACGGTCACCTTCCAGCTTGCCGACCACGGTGCCCGAGTGCAGGTGGTCACCGCCCGACAGACGCAGGATCTTGGTCAGTACACGGAAGTGGATACCGTGGTGCGGGTTGCGGTCGAGTACGGCGTGCATGGCGCGGTGGATGTGCAGCAGCATGCCGTTGCGCTGACACCACTGTGCCAGCTGGGTGTTGGCCGACAGACCACCGGTCAGGTAGTCGTGCATGATGATCGGCGCGCCGATCTCTTTGGCGTACTCGGCACGACGCATCATTTCGTCAGCGGTCGGCGCAGTAACGTTCAGGTAGTGACCCTTGCGCTCGCCGGTCTCGGCCTCGGCCTTGTGAATGGCTTCCATGACGAAATCGAAGCGGTGCTTCCAACGCATGAACGGCTGCGAGTTGACGTTCTCGTCGTCCTTGGTGAAGTCCAGGCCACCACGCAGACCTTCGTAGCAGGCGCGGCCGTAGTTCTTGGCCGACAGGCCCAGTTTCGGCTTGATGGTGCAGCCGAGCAGCGGACGGCCGTACTTGTTCATGATGTCGCGCTCGACCTGGATACCCTGCGGCGGGCCGTTGCAGGTCATGACATAGGCGACCGGGAAGCGGATGTCTTCCAGGCGCAAGGCGCGCAGGGCCTTGAAGCCGAACACGTTGCCGACCAGCGAGGTCAGCACGTTGACCACCGAACCCTCTTCGAACAGGTCGATCGGATAGGCCACGAAGGCGTAGAAGCAGGTGTCGTCGCCCGGGACGTCTTCGATCGCGTAGGCACGGCCCTTGTAGTAGTCCAGGTCGGTCAGCAGGTCGGTCCACACGGTGGTCCAGGTGCCGGTCGAGGACTCGGCGGCAACGGCGGCGGCGACTTCCTCACGCGGCACGCCCGGCTGCGGGGTGATCTTGAAGCACGCCAGGATGTCGGTTTCCTTCGGCGTGTAATCGGGCATCCAGTATGTTTCGCGGTACTCTTTTACGCCCGCATCGTATTTCTTGGCCATTGCCTATAACCCTCTGTATTCGGTGTTGATCCATGTCCGGTTGGACCGGACCTCGGGCCCCGGACGGCCGAGGTTTATTAGCCGTCCCTGTTTTGGGGTTGGAGGAGTATAAAGGCCCGACCTATAATTGATAGTCAATATTACTGATAGATGAAATAAGATAGGACTTATGCATCTGACGTTGCGACAATTGGAGGTTTTTGCCGCCGTTGCGAGGCATCTGAGCTATACACGCGCCGCCGAGGAGCTGCATCTCAGCCAGCCGGCGGTTTCCATGCAGATCCGCCAGCTGGAGGAGGCGGCGGGGTTGCCGCTGTTCGAGAAACTGGGAAAACAGATCCACCTGACCCAGGCCGGCAGCGAATTTTTCCACTACAGCCAGACGGTGGGCCGTCAGTTGCAGGAGCTCGACGAGGTGATCGAGGCGCTCAAGGGGGTGCACTCCGGCCACCTGCGGATCAGTGTCGCGACCACGGCCAATTATTTTGCGACCCGGCTGCTGGCGGCCTTCTCGCGACGTTACCCGGGCACCACGTTCTCGCTCGACGTCACCAACCGCAAGACCCTGCTTGACCAGCTGGCCAGCAACGAGACCGACCTGGTGATCATGGGTAAGCCCCCCGAGGAACTCGATCTCGACGCGACGCCGTTCATGGAGAACCCGCTGGTGATCATCGCACCGCCAAGCCATCCGCTTGCGGCGCAGAAGAACATCCCGCTGATAAGCCTGCAGGACGAGGTATTCGTCGCGCGCGAGCAACAGTCGGGCACGCGGATCGCAATGGAACGCTTTTTCCAGGAGCGCGGCGTGACCCTGAAGACCAGGATGGAGATGACCTCGAACTCGGCAATCAAGCACGCGGTCGAGGCCGGTCTGGGCCTTGGCATCGTGTCCATCCACACGCTGGAACTGGAACTCGAGGCCGGTCGGCTGGTGATCCTCGACGTCGAGGGCTTCCCGATCCAGCGCTACTGGTACCTGGTGACCTGTACCGGCAAGCGTCTTCCCCCGGTGGCGCAGGCATTCTTCGACTTCCTGATGGGCGAGGATGCCGCGACGCTGATGCAGCCTGGCAATCTGTTATGAGGTGCGGCGGTGTTCTCGCCGGTGTTTGTCTGCTGGTCGCAGGTTCCGGTGGCGCGGTTCCGCCACTGCAAGCGTCCGACGGCCAGTGGCAACTTCAGATCTCCGGTCACAACAGCTACCTGTTTGGTGAGCGCGATCTCGGTGGTGGCCTGCGAATCCCCTGGGAAGTGGTGATCGAATTCACCGTGAGGGATGGCGAGTACCAGGCCGGCAGTGGCCGTGCGCGCTGGGTCGATGGGGTGGAGCCACTGTCTTATCCGGATGCGTGGTTTTCCTGCAGCCAGGTGGAGGGGACCTATCTCGACAGCAACCTGCATCTGCACGACACACCACGGGTCCGTTTCCCGGTATTTCCGGTGAGTGGTGAAGTCAGCGGCGGGCTGGTGCAACTCCAGCCGGGATACGAGCCGCCCGGCAACTACCTGGCGATCACCTTTGCCTGCGAAACCGGCAATCCGCTTGCGGATGCATGGTTTGCCCTGGCCGAGCGCGGCA
>JAGRHB010000273.1 GCA_020445245.1 Gammaproteobacteria bacterium | reverse complement strand
GTTTGAATGTGTCTAGTCGCGAACGGTTGCCGGCTTCTGATCAACGACCATTCCAGCCCCATCCGATTCATCTCTCCAGCGATCGATGATGCCGCCGATCGTGAGATCGGTGAGTACATCGAAATCTCCCGCTGCGTAACGCGCCGCCGAACCACTGACCGTGAACACATGGTTCCCCCGCCTGGCACCAATCGGGTCGACCGCCACCTGGCGCTTGCCATTGACATCACGCAGAACTCGCAGACTCACCTGTTTCAAGCCGTCTATTCGTCGCGTGCAAACCAGCGGTGATTCCACCTGAAAGATCTCCATCAGCTGCCGCCTTCCGGTGGCCAGCGATCGATGATGCCGACGATCGTCAGGTCGCTCGGATACTCTTTGCTACCTGCCGCCTCACGAGCAGCCGAGCTGCCGACACAGATGACCCAGTCACCCGGGATGCAGCCCACTGCATCGACTGCGACCGCGGTTGCCGATCCGTCACGGACAACCTGCAGGTGCTTGTGTTCAAGCCCCGCTATTCGGTTGGTTGCAACCAAGGGACGTTCCACCTGGCAGATTTTCATCGGTGTCCCCCGGCATTGGCATCGGCATTGACCGAGCAGGCCAGAACCTCGATCGGCGCATCGGCTTTGCAGTCACGCACGACCTGCAACACATGCAGCAACCCGCGCGCCGCCAGGTCTGCATAGCGTGCTTGCAGGGCGTCGCTTACCCGGCGGCAGTGCTCGGCCGCACGCTCGCGCGCGCCTGGCACCTGGCCGTGATAATCGAAGCGCACCACCACCGGCACCGGCAATCCATGACGGACGTTCAGGCCGCTGAAGATCTTGATACCGACGTCCAGGTCCTGCGTCGCTTCCTCGACAGTGTCGAGGTAGGCGAAATACATCAGATTGCGCAGCTGAATCTCCTCGAATCCGACGCCGGCACCGATAAAACGTTCAGCATGGCCGATGTCGTAATAGTGTTTGCCGTGATAACGGCGGACGTACGCAATCTGCGAAAAATTGTTCTCGATCAAGTGCTCGATCAGGCGCGCCATGCCCGGCGCGATGTCCGGAGACAGCGCGAGCAGCGCCTCACCGATGGCACGAACAGCCTGTGCCGCCGGCATGTGCGCGCTGAACTCGAACAGCGACAGCGCATCTATATGACGCTCGAGATCGATCACCCCTTCACCATCCGGAACATGTATCCGAATGGCGTCGGTATCGGTATCGAGCCCGATCAGCAGCAGATCGATCGATGCCCCACAGCAGAAGCTGTTTTCAATCGCCTGCTGGAAACCAAGCAGGCGCTCGAGGCCCGCCGCAGCCGCTCTCGCGGTATCCGATCCGTGCGCGGCACAGCCTTCATGTGCGGGATCGACGGAGCTGTAGTGATAGACCACGGCCTTCAGGTAGCGGGTTGGCTCGTCTGCCGTGTTCGGACGTCCCTCGCGGAAGCGCAGCATCTCGACCTCGACCCACTTCTGCAGGCTGTCCTCGATGTCGAACAACGCCCCGGCGTAGGACTTGCGGCGCACCGCGCGGTGCGGCAAGCGCAGCACATAACGGCTCACGTGTGCCAGGCGTCCGTCGGCGCAGGGTGAGATATCCAACGTGTGGAATCCGCACGATTGCAGAAATGCGTCAAACTCTCCCGCGTTGTCGGCGGCCAGCGGATCGGCTCCGAAGAACTCGTCGCAGTAGCGGCGGTAGGTCGCGAACACGCACCAGGCGAACAGGCGGCGCATGTCCAATTGTTCCACCCAGGCATCAGCCAGGAGCTCATGCGGCAACTCGAAGCCGAGCTCGACACGAGCGATCTTCTGGGCCATGCCCTCGAAGCCCTGCTCATGCTGCAGCGCCGCTACACGCTTGAGGGTAGGTACGATGGCATCGAATGCCGCCTTTGCGCGACGCTCATACTCATACAGCCGCGCATTCTCCTGCTCGCGGCACAGCACATGTGCCACCGTCCCGCTCGCACCGGACACACCGGCCGCAGCACCCACTGCGCCCGGACGCCGCAGCGGCGCAGTACCGGCCGTACGTGTCGTCGTGCTCAACGGTCGATTGAATGCGCGTTGCATTGCCGTCTAGTCCTCTGCCGCCGCTCAGCCGCGGGCCCCGCCCGAATAGGTGATCAAAGCGCCCTTGTCGGTGTTACCGCTACCGCCGGTGACCTTGCTGACGGGCTCCGGCACGTCATCGTCACGCGCGCCGGCCAGGCGTGCGGCCATTGCCTGCACGGGACCACCGCGCCGGGTCTGGTTGCGCACGGTCGCAGACATCCCCTCAGTACCGGTAACCCGGTCACCACGGTCCCAGTCGTCACCGGTGATCTTCAGACCAGCACTGATACCCTCGCCGGTGACACGCGACTTCACGCGGCCGTCCAGCATCGGCGCCTCGGCCGGTGGCTCGCTGGGCTTGTTGTCGGCGCGGCCGAAGCGCGCATCTTCGGTACCGGTGACCTTGCCGGCAGCCATGCCGAACGGCCCGGTGATCTGGCCCGATTCAAAGCGCGAGCCGGTCACACCCGCCACCGCCTGCGGCGCCTCGGACACGTGCATCGGCGACATGACACTGAACTGCCCCCAGGGCGTATCACCCATAGGTTGCGGAAAATCCGGGCTGCCAGGCTCGGCGGCTGTCGCCGGGCACGCGGTGGCGACCTGGTCGGCACCGACGTAGGGCGTGCCACTGACGGTCTCACACGCACCCTTGCTGTCGCCGGTGGCCTTGCCGCCGACTGACGGCTGCAGGCCAGTCATGACCGCGCCGGACCTGCGCTTGCTGGGATGCATGCGCGCATCGGCACCGAAGTAGTTGTCGGGCTCGCAGTGGTTTCGGTACTGCTCGGCGCCGGCATACGGTGTGCCGGTGATCGACTTGCAGGTGCCCGGCTCATCACCGGTCACGCGCTGCGAGCGTCCGGTCATGGTGCCGCTGACCAGCTTGCCGCCGAAGGTCTGCGACACGCCGACCTTCTGGTCTTTCGGTGCCGGTGTCGCGGGGCAGAAACCACGGAACTGCTCCTGGCCGACATAGTCGTCGCCGGTGACATTTCGGCAGCTGCCCGCCTCGTCGCCGGTCATGTTCTGCTGGCGACCCACCATGGTCCCGGTCACGGAACCGCCGCGCAGCGTGGCGCTGGTGCCGACCTTGGCCGGGGCCTTGGGACGGTCCTTGGTGGTGTCGCGCTGCATGTACTGGGTG
>JAGRHB010000272.1 GCA_020445245.1 Gammaproteobacteria bacterium | reverse complement strand
TGGTCGCAGCGCCGTCGTGAACCTCGCCGATCTTGTAGTTGACGCCCGTGTAGTAAAGGATCCGCTCGGTCGTCGTCGTCTTACCGGCATCAATGTGCGCCATGATGCCGATGTTGCGCGTGCGTTCGAGTGGATATTGGCGGGCCATGGGACGATCAGCGTGGTGTGAGGCGATAGATTCTTGAGCGGGATTTCAGTGCAGATTTCGGACGGGGAGTCTTGGGGCTCGGAACGCACGAAACCCTCCCCGAGCCTTTCGGTGACCACCCTCGGGTCACCTTGAAATCAGGGAGGGCTTCGAGAGATCTCAGTCGCGGCGTTGTAGCCGACGGTCTTCCTGGATGCTCTCGTCTATGTGCGGATCTTCATGAGCTCGTGGGTGGCTCCCTTCGGAGGCGGTTTCCTTCGCGCTGATTCAGCGGTCGGGACCTGATCTCCGGGTCTTCACAAATTGCGAACCGCCCGGCGTGAGCCAGGCGGTCGATCGATCACCAGCGGTAGTGGGCGAACGCGCGGTTGGCGTCGGCCATCTTGTGGGTGTCGTCCTTCTTCTTGACCGCGTTGCCGCGACCCTGGGACGCCTCGACGAACTCGGCGGCGAGGCGCTCGGTCATCGACTTCTCACCGCGGGCGCGGGAGTAGTTGACGAGCCAACGCATCGCGAGGCTGGTGCGGCGGTCGTTGCGGACCTCGACGGGCACCTGGTAGGTCGCACCACCGACACGGCGGCTCTTGACCTCGACCTTGGGCTTCACCTGATCGAGCGCCTTGCGGAACGTCTCGAGGGCGGGCTGCTTGTAGCGCTCTTCGATGATGTCGAACGCACCGTAGAGCATGCGCTCCGCGGTCGACTTCTTGCCGCCGTACATGAGGATGTTGGTGAACTTGGCCACCATCTTGTCCTTGTACTTGGCGTCCGGGATGATCTGGCGCTTGTTCGAAGAATGACGACGACTCATGGCTCAGCTCTTCGGCTTCTTGACGCCGTACTTGGAGCGACCCTGCGTACGGTTCTTCTTGTTGGTGTTCGACGGTCCGCCCGCGCCCGTGGCGTCGAGGGTGCCGCGCACCACGTGGTAACGCACACCCGGAAGGTCCTTCACACGACCGCCACGGATCAGCACCACGCTGTGCTCCTGGAGGTTGTGGCCCTCGCCACCGATATAGCTCGATACCTCGTAGCCGTTGGTCAGGCGCACACGCGCGACCTTACGCAGTGCCGAGTTCGGCTTCTTGGGCGTGGTCGTGTACACGCGGGTACAGACGCCGCGTTTCTGCGGACAGGCCTGCAGCGCGGGCACGGTCGTCTTTTCAACTTTGCGCTTGCGCGGCTTTCGAACCAATTGATTGATAGTAGCCATCTAACCTTCCGTCTCCGGGCCGCGTCGATACCGATATCGACGTCAAAAATTCGCGTAGCCGCCCCCGTCCAAGCCCCTGTGGCAGGAGGCCGGGCGCCGGAAGCGATAGACCGAATCTCGAAATCTGTTCGCGAAGCGACTGATTTGCCGCATTTTTTTAGGCCGACACAGGTGCCTGCCTTCAGCGAAGACCGCGAATTCTATGCGCCTCGCCGACCGCTGTCAACAGCGGTCGGCGGGCAATAGTTCCATCAGTCGTCGTCAGCAGTGTTGAGGGCCTGCTTGATCGCCTCTTCGACCTCTTCGGTGGCCATCTCGATCGGACCACCGCCACTGAGCGCCATCTGGCGCGTACGCCGGCGCTCGTTGTGGTGTGCCAGACCGGTGCCGGCCGGGATGAGCCGCCCGACGATGACGTTTTCCTTCAGGCCATTGAGGGTATCGCGCATACCGCGCACCGATGCCTCGGTGAGTACTCGCGTGGTCTCCTGGAACGACGCTGCCGAAATGAACGACTCGGTTGCCAGAGATGCCTTGGTGATACCCAGCAACAAGGGCTCGAACTTCGCCGTCAGCTTGTCCTCCGCCTCGGCCTTTTCATTGGCCTCGAGCAGTCGTGCACGTTCAACCTGCTCACCACGCAACAACCGGGTTTCACCGGCGTCGGTGATTTCGACCTTGCGCAGCATCTGCCTGATGATGACCTCGATGTGCTTGTCGTTGATCCCTACGCCCTGCAGACGATAGACATCCTGGATCTCCTTCACCAGATACTCCGCCAGCTCGGTGACCCCCTGCAGACGCAGAATGTCGTGCGCATTCAGCTCACCGTCGGCGATGACCTCGCCACGCTCCACGTGCTCACCCTCGAACACGTTCACATGGCGCCACTTGGGAATCAGCGACTCGTTCTGCTCGCCGTCCGCCAGAGTGATGATGAGCCGCTGCTTGCCCTTGGTGTCCTTGCCAAAACTGACAGTACCGCTGGCCTCGGCGAGGATCGCAGGTTCTTTCGGCTTGCGGGCCTCGAAAAGGTCGGCAACGCGCGGCAGACCACCGGTGATATCGCGCGTCTTCGAGGATTCCTGCGGGATGCGGGCAAGGACGTCACCGACGCCGACTTTCGCGTCGTCGTTGACCCCGACCACGGCACCGCCGGGCAGGAAGTAGTTGGCCGGCAGCGTCGTGCCGACGATATTGACGTCGTTGCCCTTGTCGTCGATCAGCTTGACCATCGGGCGCAACTCTTTTCCGCTGGCGGGGCGCTGTTTCGGATCAAGAACGACGACCGAGGACAGGCCAGTCACATCGTCGGTCTGCTTCTGGACCGTGACGCCTTCGACGAAATCGACGAAACGCAGCGTACCTGCCACCTCGGTGACCACCGGGTGGGTGTGAGGGTCCCAGCTGGCGACCAGTTGGCCGCCTTTGACCGCGTCACCATCACGCACCATGAGGACGGCACCGTATGGCAGCTTGTAACGCTCGCGCTCGCGACCCACCTCATCGGCGACAACGACCTCGCCTGAACGCGACACCGCCACCAGGTTGCCGTTGGCGTGCTCCACGGTCTTGATATTGTGCAGCCTGACGGTACCTGAGTTCTTGACCTCGATGCTGTTCACGGCCGCCGAACGCGACGCCGCACCACCGATATGGAATGTACGCATCGTCAGCTGGGTGCCGGGCTCACCAATCGACTGGGCAGCGATAACGCCGACCGCCTCTCCGATATTCACCTCATGGCCGCGTGCCAGATCACGCCCGTAACACTTGCCGCAGATACCATGGCGGGTCTTGCAGGTTATTGGCGAACGCACCACCACCTGGTCGACACCCGCCTCTT
>JAGRHB010000271.1 GCA_020445245.1 Gammaproteobacteria bacterium | reverse complement strand
TCATTCATCGTGATGCAGCACCAGGGCATCAACGCCAATATCATGTCGCTCGGCGGTATCGCAATCGCCATCGGCGCCATGGTCGATGCGGCGATCGTGATGATAGAGAACGCGCACAAGCATCTTGAACGCCACCACCACAAGTACGGGCACCCTCCGCAGGGCCGGGAGCACTGGGAGGTGATCACCCACGCGGCGGCCGAGGTTGGGCCGGCGCTGTTCTTCTCGCTACTGATCATCACGTTGAGCTTCCTGCCGGTGTTCACCCTCGAGGCCCAGGAGGGCCGGCTGTTCGCACCCCTCGCCTTCACAAAGACCTATGCAATGGCCGCCTCGGCCGGCCTCGCGGTGACGCTGGTGCCGGTGCTGATGGGCTACTTCATCCGTGGCCGGATCCCCGCCGAGGACCGCAACCCGCTGAACGTCTTCCTGATCTGGCTGTACCGGCCGCTGCTCAACGCCGTGATGCGCCTGCCCAGGCTGACCCTGTTGGTGGCACTGCTGGCGGTACTCAGTCTGGTCATCCCGATTGCCGGGATCAGTGGCTTTCTGGCGCCCCTCAAGTGGCCACTGCAGGCGGCCTCGGCGATACCGGGCACGCCGCAGACCCTGGCCGACCAGGCACAACGGCTCAGCGAGCGGGTCGAGCGCGCGCAAACGCAGCTGACCAGGGACTGGCGCGCGATGTTTCGTGACACACCCTGGCTGGCACGTTTTGCCGATGGGCTCGGATCCGAGTTCATGCCCGAGCTGGACGAGGGTGACCTGATGTACATGCCCACCACCCTGCCCGGCCTGTCGATAGGCAAGGCGCAGGAGCTGCTGCAGCAGACAGACCGGCTGATCAGGCAACACCCGGAGGTCGCACAGGTGTTCGGCAAGATCGGTCGCGCGGACACAGCCACCGACCCGGCACCGCTGACGATGATCGAGACGGTGATCCAGCTCAAACCGCGCGATCAGTGGCGCCCGGGCATGACCACGCGCAGGATCATCGAGGAGCTCGATGCTGCGGTGCGCTACCCCGGGGTGACCAACGCCTGGGTGATGCCGATCAAGACGCGCATCGACATGCTCGCGACCGGGATAAAGACGCCGGTCGGGATCAAGGTCGCGGGGCCCGATCTGGCCGAGATCGAGCGCATCGGGCGCGAGATCGAGAAAGTGGTCCTCGGCGTACCCGGCACCACCTCGGCCTATTCCGAACGCGTGGCTGGTGGACGCTACATCGACATCACGCCGGACCGTGTCGCCGCCGCGCGCTTTGGCCTGAACATCGACGACCTCAGCCAGGTGATCGCCGCCGCGGTCGGTGGCATCAACATTACCCAGACCGTGGAAGGCCTGGAGCGCTACCCGGTCAACTTGCGTTTCCCGCGCGAGCGCCGCGACAGCGTCGAGAAGCTGCGTGCACTGCCGCTGGTCACGCCTACCGGTGCGCAGATCCCGCTCGCCCAGGTCGCCGAAATCCGGATCGCCGACGGCCCGCCGATGCTCAAGAGCGAAAACGGCCGCCTCAACGGCTGGACCTTCGTCGATATCCGTGACGTCGACCTCGGCAGCTATGTCGCCCAGGCGCAGCGGGCCGTGCGTGAGCAGGTGCAGCTGCCGGCCGGCTACTCGATCGCCTGGTCCGGCCAATACGAATACATGCTGCGCGCGAACGCCCGTCTGGCACAGGTAGTGCCACTGACGCTGGTGATCATCTTCGTCCTGCTGTACCTGACCTTTCGCCATGCCGGCCAGGCGCTGATGGTGATGGCCTCGTTGCCGTTTGCGCTGGTCGGTGGCTTCTGGCTGATATTCCTGCTCGATTTCCACCTCTCGGTCGCGGTCGGCGTCGGCTTCATCGCGCTGGCCGGGGTGGCGGCGGAATTCGGCGTGGTGATGCTGGTCTACCTGGACAACGCGCTGCGCGACCATGCACAGCGGGGGCCGCTGACGGCCACGATCCTGCGCGAGGCGATCATGGAGGGCGCGGTGCTGCGGGTAAGGCCGAAAGCGATGACAGTGGCGGTGATTGTGGCGGGCCTGCTGCCGATCTTCCTCGGCTCGGGCACCGGATCGGAGGTCATGAGCCGCATCGCTGCGCCGATGATCGGCGGCATGATCACTGCGCCGCTGCTGTCCTTGTTCGTGATTCCGGTGATCTATCTGCTGTGGAAAGGACGCGGCCTGACCACACCTGCGGCAGTACCGGCGACCGAAGAGCCGGCACCGGAAGGCGCGACCGAGCGACCGGCACCTGGCGGAGGCGGGTGAGCGGTGCAGCGGGGCAAGACAGATATCGATAGGGTCTTGGATTTCTGGTTCGCTGCCGGGATGGAAGAGCGCTGGTTCCACGCGACACCGGCGCTTGATGCGGAGATCCGCGAGCGTTTCGAACCCTTGTGGTTGCAGGGGGCCGCCGGTGCGCTGGACGGCTGGCGCGACGACGCAGACGGGGCGCTGGCACTGGCGATCGTGCTCGATCAGTTCCCGCTCAACATGTACCGTGGCCAGGCCAGGTCGTTCGCAACCCTGCCACAGGCGATTGCGGTCACACGGCACGCGGTGGCCCAGGGCCTTCACCGCCGGCTGGCAACGAACCGCGTAGCCTTTCTCTACATGCCGCTGATGCACAGTGAGAGCCTGGTCGACCAGGACGAGTCGGTGCGCCTCTTCGAGGCCGCCGGGCTGGCATCGAACGCCCGCTTTGCACGTCATCACCGTGCACTCATCGAACGTTTTGGCCGCTTTCCCCACCGCAATGCGATTCTCGGCCGCCCCAGCAGTGAAGCGGAGAATCGCTACCTGGCGTCGAACGAGGCCTTTCTTGGTTGATCGCCGGGTTCCGCGAGATCCGCCGCGAATGTACCCCGCCCCGCCACCGTGCGGGCCGCGCCCCTTCAATCGGGAAAAGTGAACACCGTGTCACTCAGGGCGATGAAATCCACGCCGGGCACGGCCTTGCTGAACAGGTAGCCCTGCAGGTAGCGGCAGCCGTGGGCCACCAGCCAGTCGCGTTGCCGGGGCTGCTCCACACCCTCGGCAACGATGGCATTGTCGAAGCGCTCGCCGATGTTCAGCACGACCTCGACCAGCGCACAGTCCCTTGGGTCGTCCGGCACGTCATCGATGAAAGACTTGTCGATTTTGATGAGGTCGATCGGCAGCCTCTTGAGATAGGACAGCGACGAGAAGCCGGTGCCGAAGTCATCCAGCGCGATCCGCACTCC
>JAGRHB010000270.1 GCA_020445245.1 Gammaproteobacteria bacterium | reverse complement strand
TCGTTCGCGCCGATTGGCACCGCCTCGACCAGCGACTCGACCACTGGCCGCATATGACCCCAGCCAAGCACGACCCCCTTCGGCGCGCCCGTGGTACCCGAGGTGAACGTCACCTTGGTGGTACCGGCAGGCAGCGGCACGCCCCTGCGCTGGCGGTGCGAGATGACTGTCATCCACGACAGTGTCTGCTTTTCGAACAACAGGTGCGGGACATCGGCACCCAACAGGTCTGCCAGCTGCTCGCGGATCAACGTCGGCTGATCGGTGACCAGCGCCGTGGCGCCGCTCATGCGCACGGCATGGCGCAGCTGGCCGGCGGAGAAAAATGCCGGCAGTGGTACCAGGCAGATACCCAGTTCCATGGCCGCGATATCCAGCACCACCCAGGCCGGCCCATTTTCCAGCGACACCGCCAGCACCTCGACGGCAGTATCCTGCAGCCAGGCCATCGTGGCCTCGATCTGTGTCACCAGGGCCGAAAAATCCATTGCCCCGCCCTGCCAATGCAGCGCGCAGGCAGCAGGCTGTCGCCGCGCATGTGCACGCAGTCGTGAAAGTAAGGTCATGCCGCGAGCCGTCCCGCCTGAAGGGCTCCGCACCACAAGGCTGTCAATGCACACTCGCTTTCGAACAGGCGCGACAGGACTGCATGGCTCTGCGCCACACTTGCCGCCATCACACGCGGTCCCTGAACGTAGTAGCTGCCCCAGCGATCCTGCTCCTGTTGCGAGAGCCGGCCCGGCTCGGCCGGACCCAGGTCAATCAGGTCGACACCGAGACGGCGAAACGCGTTGCGCAGTTCGGGGCCACAGGTGAACACCGCCCATCGTCGTGCGGCGCTGTGGAGATAGGCGGTAAGCGCCGTGATCAGCCACCGACCGCCGCCGGCACTGCCTACCGCAAAGTTTCCCACCTCCACCAGTGCCTGCCGGTCCACCGACTGACCGCACGCGGCACCCAGCGCCTGTTCGACGGGCTGGTCCAGGTAGCGCTCGAGGAACAGTTGCTGATCACCCGGACTGCGCAGACCGAGAGCGGCCAGCAGGCGCCCGCCGTCGTTGCGCAGCGTCATCAGCATCGGCAGGAAATGCCCGATACGCGCACCGTAGGCAGCGAGAAAGGCCTCGCGCACGAAGGTCTCGACTTCGTGACGCCGGGTCGCCTCGGGGCCATCGAGCTGCACCAGCGTCGGCACATCGGCATGGCGCCGGTGCCTGCCTTCGAATGTCATGTGTTATGCCCTCCACTACTGATGCAGGGCATTCTGAGACGGTCCGCTTAAGCGAGTATTAACGGCAGGCGGAAGACACCGGCTGGCCGGAGCAGGGGCCCGCTATGTCCTGAGACACATCGATCGGCCTTTACGTGCCGCCTCATCGAGATCGCGCGCAAACTCGATCTTTCCAACACGTTTGCGGATACCGGCACGCCGCAGCTTGAGAATCATGCGCGGCAAAAGGGCGTTGATCACCAACGCGATGCCGCGGCCATTGAGGTCCTTGACGATGGACTCCATTGCCACGATCGCGCTCATGTCGATCATGTTCACTTGTTCCATGTCGAGAATCACCACCCTGACCCCGGGGGTCACATCGGCCAGGGCCCTCAAGGCCTTCTGTGCAGTTCCGAAAAACAGTGGCCCGTTGATGTCGTAGACCACGACCTCCCCCGGGACACCGGCCAGGTTGTCGTGTTCCGGACGCAGTGACCGCGTCTGGGCAAGATCGATGCTGCGGCGCACGAACAATACGCCGGCCAGCCCCATACCGACCGCAACCGCGATCGTCATGTCGAACAGTACGGTGAGCGAAAAGCAGGTCAGCAGCACGATGATGTCATCGCGCGGCGCAATGCGCAGGGTGCGGACGAAATGCCGTGCTTCGCTCATATTCCAGGCCACCACGAGCAACAGGGCGGCCATCGCGGCCATCGGGATATACGCGAGCAGCGGCGACAGGAAAATGATCGACACCAGGATGAACAGGCCGTGAGTGACCGAGGACAGCGGCGAGGTGCCACCGGCCCTGACGTTGGCAGCCGTGCGTGCGATGGCGGCAGTCGCCGGTATGCCACCGAAGAAGGGGGCGACCATATTGCCGATACCCTGACCGATCAATTCGTCGTTCGGGCTGTGCTTTCTGCCCGACATGCCATCGGACACCACGGCGCACAGCAATGATTCGATCGCCCCGAGGATCGCAATCGTGAATGCGCTGGGCAGCAGGGTGCGAATCAGCTCGAGGGTAAAACCGACCGGCTCGCCGTCGGCATCCGTCGGTGTCGCAAGCCACGAAAATGTTGGCGGCAGTGGCGGAATCCCGTGGCCACCGATGCCATTCATCTCGTATTGAAAACGTGTCCCGATGGTGGAGACGGCATAGCCGTCACCCAACCCGCCCAGCATCCAGGCCAGCAATGAACCGACCACCACCGCGACCAGGTGACCAGGCACCTTGATGTTCAGCCGTGGCCAGCTGAGCAGCACCAGCAGGGTGACAGCGCCCACCAGAAATTCCATCGGGTCGAGCGTTCCCAGTGCCTGCACAATGGTCGTCACCTTGTCGGTGAAATGGCCGTCGAGAGAAGGGATGGCCAGACCCAGAAAGTCCTTGATCTGCAGCGTCGCGATGACGACCCCGATCCCGGCTGTGAACCCTATGATCACTGGATAAGGGACGATTTCGATCAGGCGGCCGAGGCGTGCCAGCCCCATAAGCACCAGGATGACCCCGGCCATGAAGCCGGCGATCAACAGGCCGCCGATGCCGTGCTCCTGGACGATCGGCAGCAGCACGACCACGAATGCCGCTGTGGGCCCTGAGATGTTCACCGCCGAGCCCCCGGCCAGTGCAATCACAACACCCGCGACGATCGCCGTGTACAGGCCGTGCTGCGGTGGCACACCGCTGGCTATTGCCAGGGCCATCGACAGCGGCAATGCGATGATGCCGACCGTCAGACCTGCCAGCAGATTGGCACGGATGCTGGCCGGCGAACGCTCGCCGCGTAGAGCCTTGCGTGATGCGGAGAACATCGGTTTACCTTTGGGTTCGCTGTGACGACTGTCGCGCCGGGAGGGTGCCAGGAACGTCACGGAATATCAGCATCACCATGATCGAGCCTCGAACGGATACCTGTAAATACCGGAAGTGGCGACCCGGTCAGCTGATCCGCCGCACGCTGTAGCGGCCGGGCACCCCGCCTTCGCGTACGATGTCGAGCATG
>JAGRHB010000269.1 GCA_020445245.1 Gammaproteobacteria bacterium | reverse complement strand
AAGACCGGTTCGATCACCTCGTTCCAGGCCGTCTACGTACCCGCGGACGACCTGACCGACCCGTCGCCGGCCACCACCTTCGCCCACCTCGATGCCACGCTGGTGCTTTCTCGACAGGTAGCCGAACTGGGGATCTACCCGGCGGTGGATCCGCTCGACTCGACCTCGCGTATCCTCGATCCGCACATCGTGGGCAATGAGCACTACGAGGTCGCACGCGGCGTGCAGGGCGTGTTGCAGCGTTACAAGGAGCTCAAGGACATCATCGCGATCCTGGGTATGGACGAGCTGTCCGAAGACGACAAGCTGGTGGTGCAGCGTGCACGCAAGATCCAGCGCTTCCTGTCGCAGCCGTTCTTCGTCGCCGAGGTGTTCACCGGTGCGCCCGGAAAGTATGTGCCGCTGAAAGAGACCATTGCCAACTTCAAGGCGATCCTCGATGGTGAGTACGATCACCTGCCGGAGCAGGCCTTCTACATGTGCGGTAACGTTGAGGAGGCGGTTGCCAAGGCAGCCAAGGCCTGATTCGACGGCATCTGATGAGTTTGGGAGAATCCGCATGGCAATGACCATACATGTCGACATCGTTAGCGCCGAGGGCCACCTGTTCTCCGGACTGGGGGAGATGGTCTATGCACCGGCGGTGATGGGCGAGATCGGCATAGCCCCGCGCCATGCCCCCCTGGTCACTCAGCTGAAGCCCGGTGAGCTGCGTGTCGATCCGGGCAACGGCAAACCGCAGGAACACTTCTATGTGTCCGGTGGGATGATTGAGGTACAGCCGTTCAAGGTGACCGTCCTGGCGGATACCGGCATCCGTGCAGCCGACCTCGACGAGGCGGCCGCGCAGGAGGCCAAGCAACGGGCCGAGGATGCACTTGCCAACCAGGCCGCCGATATCGATCTGGCCAAGGCCCAGGTGGAATTGGCCGAGGCTGTCGCCCAGTTGCGAGCGATCGAGCGCCTGCGCAAGAAACGGTGACGGTTGCCGCACGGTGATAATATCAGCGGCCCTGACGGTGGCATCTGTCAGGGCCGTTTTCTTTTTTTGCCCCGTGGGTTTCGGGTCACGCGAGGTCGGAATCGAACCCCTACGCCGGTATGCAGTCGAGGCAGTAACACTATGAGCGACCAGATCATCAAGCCGGGCAAGTATGTCGCCCTCACCTATACCATCGAAGACCAGCACGGTACCGTGGTCGAGCAGCACGATATGCCCCTGGGATTCGTCTATGGCAGCGACACCGAGCTGATCGGCGGCATGGACAAGGCGGTGGCCGGCAAACGCGTGGGGGACCAGGTCGAGGTCCAGGTGTCCCCGGAACAGGGCTTCGGCGAACCCGACCCGAGCCTGACCTTTACCGATTCGCTGGACAATGTGCCACCGCAGTTTCGCCGGGTCGGCGCCGAGGTGCAGATGCAGAACGACAAGGGCGAGACCAAGTCATTCTTCGTCACCCGCATCGAAGATGGCCAGGTGACAGTCGACGGCAACCATCCGCTCGCCGGCAAGGAGCTGATGGTGCGGGTGACCATCACCGAGGTGCGCGACGCGCGGCCCGGCGAGGAGCAGGTATCCGGTATCCACGCAGTACAGATGCCGGGGCCTGCATCGATCAACTGACGCGCGAAGGTAATGTCTATGACAATCGGTGTCGTGATACTGGCGGCGGGCCAGGGAACGCGGATGCGCTCGGCCATCCCCAAGGTCCTGCACCAGCTCGCCGGCCGGCCGCTGCTCGGTCATGTCATCGAATGCGCGCGTGCGCTGCACCCGGCCGAGATCGTGGTGGTTTACGGACATGGAGGCGAACGGGTGCGCGAAGCCTTTGCAGACCAGACCGATCTGCAATGGGCCGAGCAGGCGGAACAGCTTGGTACCGGTCATGCGCTGATGCAGGCGATGCCCGAGCTGCGCAGCGCGGAGCAGGTGCTGGTGCTGTACGGTGACGTTCCCCTCACCCGCCCCGAGACTTTGCACGAACTGGTCGAGGCGACCCAGCACGGTTTCGGGCTGCTGACCGTGACGCTGGACGAACCCGCCGGTTACGGCCGCATCGTGCGCAACGAAGGCGGGCGGGTGCAGCGTATCGTCGAACAGAAGGACGCCAGCGACGAGGAGCTGTCGATCCACGAGGTCAACACCGGCATCATGTGCATGCCGCGCGCCGCGCTATCGCGCTGGCTCGGCAGACTGTCCAACAGCAATGCGCAGCGCGAGTACTACCTCACGGATGTGTTGGCGATGGCGGTCGCCGAAGGTCTGGATATCCAGGTACGCCAACCTGTTTCGGCACTGGAGGCCGAGGGTGTGAACAACCGCCAGCAACTCGCGCGCCTTGAACGTGCGCATCAGAGCCGCATCGCCGAGGCCCTGATGCTCGGCGGCGTGACACTCCGCGACCCGGCACGTATCGATGTCCGCGGCCACGTCGAACACGGCCGCGACGTCGAGATCGATTTCAACGTGCTGCTCGAAGGCCACGTGGTGCTCGGTGACAATGTACGCATCGGTGCCAACTGCGTGTTGCGCGATGCGACGATTGCCGGCGATGTCGAGATCCTCGAAAACTGCGTGATCGAGCAGGCCAGCATCGGCCCCGGCAGCCGTATAGGGCCGTTCGCACGATTGCGGCCGGGTGCCGAGCTGATCGGCGGCGCGCACGTCGGCAACTTCGTCGAGATCAAGAAATCAGTCATCGGCCAGGGCTCCAAGGTGAACCACCTGAGCTATATCGGCGATTCCGATATCGGTGAGGCGGTCAACGTCGGCGCTGGCACCATCACCTGCAACTACGACGGCGCGAACAAGCACCGCACCGTGATCGGGGACCGTGCCTTCATCGGCTCGAACAGCGCGCTCGTCGCGCCGGTCACCATTGGCCCGGGGGCCACGATCGGCGCCGGTTCGGTGGTCACCAAGGACGCACCCGCCGAGCAATTGACCCTGACCCGGTCGAAGCAGCTCAGCCTCAATTGGCAGCGCCCGACGAAGAAGAAATAGCCTAGAGATTTCCCGCGCGCAGACGCTAAGGGATAAGCTGAACCATTCCGTTTAACGGTGATCCGGGTTGCTTCCCGCAGGATGCAGCCCGTCGCCCAATGGAGAGATCGTCACATGTGCGGCATCGTAGGGGCCATCGCCGAGCGCAACGTCGTACCCATCCTGATGGAGGGGCTGCGCCGGCTCGAATACCGCGGTTACGACTCGGCCGGCATCGCCGTGCGCAACCAC
>JAGRHB010000026.1 GCA_020445245.1 Gammaproteobacteria bacterium | reverse complement strand
ATTCACCGTCAACATCGCCCTGATCGAACACGGCTGCCCGGTGGTCGGCGTGGTACATGTTCCGGTAAGCGGCGTCAGCTACGTCGGCCAGGTGGGTCGCGGGGCATGGAAGGTGGACGCCGACGATCAGCCGGTCCCGATCCAGGTAAACGCCCGGCGGGCGCGCACAGTCCGGGTCGCCGGCAGCCGGTCGCACGCCGGCGACAGTCTGCAACGCTTCCTGCAGCAACTCGGTCCGCACGAGATCGTCAGCATGGGCAGCTCGCTCAAGTTGTGCCTGGTGGCCGAGGGCACCGCTGACGTCTATCCGCGCCTCGGCCCGACATCGGAGTGGGACACTGCCGCCGCCCAGGCGGTGGTGGAGGCGGCCGGAGGAAGGGTTACCGATACGCAACTGATGCCTTTGCGCTATAACACCAAAGACTCGCTGCTGAACCCGTATTTTCTCGTATTCGGTGACCGCACCGAAAACTGGGAGAGGTACCTTTGATCTACCCGAACGTTCAATCCCTAGCCAACGGCTGGCGCCCCGCCCTGATCGGTGCCTGCCTTGCCCTGCTCAGTGGCAGCGCCTGGTCCAACGTGAGCGATACGGACCCCGTGCAGTTCGACGACACGCCGCTGGACGACCTGCTGCAACACCCGGACTGGTTCAAGAAGAGCTTTCTCGACCTCGACGACGATCTCCAACAGGCGGTCTCCGAGGGCAAAAAAGGGATCATCGTGTATTTTGGGCAGAGGCGTTGCGCGTATTGCAAGATGCTGATGGAGGTCAATTTCAAGACCCCCGACATCGTCAACTACACGCGGCAGAACTTCGATGTCATCGCGATCGACATCTGGAGCCCGGAAGAGGTCACGACACCGTCCGGTGAGTCGATCAGCCAGCGGGAATTCTCGCAGCAGCTTGGCACCAACTTCACGCCATCGCTGGTGTTCTACGATCCGGAGGGCAGGATCGCGTTGCGGCTGCGCGGCTATTACCCACCGTACCAGTTCCGTGCCGCGCTCGAATACGTGGCCGGCGGCCATTACCAGCGCGAGAAGTTTCCCGTCTATATGGCGCGCGGCGACCAGACGCTGCGTTTCGAGCCCGGCGACCTCGTGGAAGAGCCATTCTTTTCTCCGCCACCCTACAACCTCGACCGCTCGCGCTTTCCCTCGGAACTCCCGCTGGTGGTGTTCTTCGAGCAGGGCGACTGCCACGCCTGCGATATCCTGCACACCCAGCCGCTGAGCCGCAAGACAGTGCGCGGCCTGTTCAGCCGCTTCGAAAGCGTACAGCTCGACATGTGGGCCGACACCCCGCTCATCAAACCCGACGGCAGCAGCAGCACCGCCCGCAAGTGGGCCGAAGAACTCGGGATCTTCTATGCCCCGTCGATCGTGTTCTTCGATGAAAAGGGCAAAGAGATCATCCGTGTCGACTCGGTCGTACACTTCTTCCGCCTGCGCAATGTCCTCAACTACGTGGTCAGTCGCGGCTATCTGTCGGAACCGAATTTCCTGCGCTGGAGCTCACACACGCTGCGTACCCTCGAAGGGCCTGACATGGCCCCGGATCAGGGGCAGAACGCGGCGAGGTAGTCCTCGTAGGACTGGCGCTGCTGGTGCAGCCGGGCGCCCCGACCCGCTTTGTAGCCGGCACGCAACTGCGTGTTGAGGGCATCCAGGGCCCGGCGCTTGCGCAGGCACTGGTAGTCGCGCCTGTGTACCGCCTTTTGCCGCCCGGCGGTGCCTGACGCCGCAGCCTTTCCGCGATGCGGCCGGTCTTCCCTGGCGTCCTTACGCGCCTGCAGCCAGGCGCGCTCGCCGGCGCGCACCCCGGAGGCGGATGAAGGCCGGGCAGGCGCTGCCACGCCGGTTGATGCAGCGGCTCCACCACAGGGGGTTTGGCTGAACGTCGGCTCACCCTGTGAACCTTCGCAGCGATAGATCTGTGATGCTGTGGCAACACTGCCCAGCATCACCGACGTGCATAGTAAAAAGACAAGCCAGTGCATGTTCCCTCCCTGGATTCCGCATCGGTCTGGAACGCCCAATATAACCGCAACGTTGCGCCGCGGCATACGGATACTAAGCTTTCAGGGAACACCAACCGCGTCGCGGATGTCGGACAAATGGTTTCCTTCAGAATCTAAAGCCTGAGGCGGGAATGCCGATGAAGTGGGGATGAAACGGCAGCCGCCCGCCGATACCGCTGATCAGGATCTCCGTCGGGAGAACACCCTGCTGCGAGGTCTGTTGCAGACCCTGGGGCGTGATGCCGCGTACAACCAGCAGGTGATGACGCGGTTCCAGGACAGGGAACTGGCGCTGCTCAGCGCGGGCGACCTGGTGCGACTACTGGAACGACTGACCGACGGCATGCGCGCATCATTCGCGCTGGACAGCGTCAAGCTTTTCCTCTTCGACCCGTTCAGCGTGGTCCACGATTTGCTCGCCGCCAACACCGACGCCACCCGGCACGTCATGCGCGACGTGGTTCTGTGCGTCGACGTGCAGGCAACCCGGGCGCGTTTCAACGACCTGCACGCCCCCTGGCTCGGACGCTGGGACGAGGCGCGCCATCAGGCACTGTTCGGCCGCCGTCTTGGTGGCAGCGTCGCCCTGCTGCCGTTGCGCCAGCCCGATGGCCTGGCGGGCTTCCTCTGCCTCGGCAGCCGCGACCCGGCTCGTTTCACCACAGGCCAGGCGACCGACTTCCTCGCCCACATGGCAGGGATTGCCGCGGTCTGCCTGGAAAATGCGGTCAACCGTGAGCGCCTGCGCCTGGCGGGACTCACGGACAGCCTGACCGGCCTGTACAACCGTCGTCACCTGCAGCACCGGTTGGAGCAGGAGGTCACGCGCGCCCAGCGATACACACAGGCCTTGTCTTGCCTGTTCGTCGATGCCGATCATTTCAAGCAGATCAACGATCGCTGCGGCCACGCGGCCGGTGACCAGGTGCTGGTGGCGCTGGCGCAGCGTCTGCGCACACGCCTGCGTACCAGCGACCTGCCGACGCGCTACGGGGGTGAAGAGTTTGCGATCCTGTTGCCGCAGACGGATGTCGACAATGCATATAACCTTGCTGGCGAGATATGCCGGGGCATCGCCGCCGAGCCCGTGTCGTTGGAAAATGGCGACAGCGTGGCACTGACAGTGTCGATCGGCGTCGCCGCACTCCCTGCCACAGACCAGCGCCCGGCGCGCGTTGCAGGCGAGGCACTGTTGCAGGCGGCCGACGGGGCGGTGTACCAGGCGAAACGCGAGGGCAGGAACCGGGTCGTCTGTGCGGTCAATCCGGTGCAACCGCAATGAGACCGTGTTCGCCGCAACCCCCCGCACAGGCAGCAAGCGAACCCGCACCCCATAGAAATGGCTGTCTACAGCGAAGGTTTTGGTTTATGATATTATCAGATTCTAATATTGATCAGAGCGGCGAATCATGTTGAAACCCGGCAAAAAGGTGTCCTTCCTGGCCCGATTCGGACGCTGGGTATGTGTCTGTCTGCCAGACCGCAGGCTCGATGACGATCTGCGGGCCAGGATCAAGCCGTTGGTGATCGCCGGACTGGCCTGCTGGTGCGACAAATCGCAGGCCTCCAAGGTGAAGGCCGCGTAAGGGACCGTGCACACCGGCATTGACGCGCCTTGAAAATTTTTCCGCACTGGCAGGGTCTTGTTGGACGTAGGAGGTGCACACGCCTCCGCAACATCCAAACAGGAGATCCAAGTCATGAAACAACTGCTTATTGCCGGCATCATCGCCGCAGCCACCACCACCGCAGCCGCACAGCCGTTTGCCTATCAGCTGCAGATCGGCTCGACTGAGTATGTGCCCGGTGCCGACACCGGGCACCTGACCTTCACCACGGTCACACGGGATCACAGGTCGTCGTCACTGGCGGCATTGATGCTCGGGTCCAACGTCGATGGGGTCGCCGCCAACGATTTCAGCGGTGAAGTCGTCAAGTCCGGACCCATCCGAATCAGTCTCTACGAAGTTCAGCGCGGCAGCCCCGAGGCGAGCGCAAACCGTGGCTACTACGATCGCTTCCCGGCCGACACAGACTGGGCCGCCGTGGCGCGCGAATACCACGAGGCACATTCGAGTGACGGCCTGGCTGCGCATGGTGGGGCACAGTACGGCACCTCGTGATCACAACAACGTCGGGCGCGGTGACGTGACATCAGTCACCGCGCATGACCCGGTCGAGATAGGCGGGGCCGCCGAGGTTGTCCATCTGTTGCAGGATCCAGTCACGCCGCTTGCGTACCAGGTCAGATGGGCTGTCCACCCGATACACCACCGGGTTCGGCAGGACCGCCGCAAGCAATGCCGCCTTTTGCCTGCCCAGACGCCCGGGATCAAGGCCGAAATAGTGCCGGCTGGCGACGCCGACGCCAAACAGGCGTTCCCCTGTCTCGGCAAAGTTCAGATACATCTCCAGGATGCGGCGTTTTGGCCATGTCAGTTCGATCAGGCCGGTGAACCAGACTTCCAGCCCCTTGCGCACGAAGCTGCGCCCCTGCCACAAAAAGAGGTTGCGCGCGACCTGCTGACTGATCGTGCTGGCGCCGCGCAGCCGCTCACCGTCCAGGTGGCGCTCTACTGCGGCAATGATCTCCGCCGGATCGAATCCCCAATGATCGGGAAATCGCTGGTCCTCGGCCGCGACCACGGCCAGTGACATGAAGGGGTCGATCCGGTCGATGTCGGTCCACTCCTGGCGCTGCTGAGCCCCCTCGCCCACCAGGCGCTGCAGCATGACCGCCGATACCGGCGGATCCACCCAACGCAGCAGCAGCACCAGGCCGGCCGACCCCAGGATCCAGACCAACAGCAGCAAGGCGAACAGGCGTCGCAGGCGCCTGCCCAGGCGTGCAGGCCTTCGTCGTGATTCCACCATCGGTCCCCTGAGCGCTCCCGCGCGTGACAGCCATCTGGGCATTATCTCCTGCGTGGCAGCAGGCCGTCTTACCCGTTATCGGATGCCGGTCTATCCGATGGCCTCTGCCGCGCAGACTCCCGGGGCTCCGCCGTCGTAGTTCAACGGTGAGGGTTTGCGCTGCCCAGGGTATCGACCAGTTCATCGCGACTGATGCGTCCGTCGGCATCGCGATCAAAGTCGTCGAACGCGTGCAAACGGCCGCGCTGGCGATGCGCCCCGGGCCGCGGGTGCAGGCGCTGCCGGAACTGGTAGTACTCACGACGATCGATGAAGCCGTCCCGATCCAGATCATGCACCGAGAACACAGGGCCGGCGGCGCCCCGCTCGGACGGCCGATCGGCAGCCGCACTCACGAACCACAGGGACGCGATGAGGGCAAACGCCAGCGCCGCAGGGGTACTCATTTCTTCACCTCACCAAGGTAGTCCACCAGGTCTGACCACTGGTCGGCATCAAGCTGCTGGCGGTGCGAACGGCCACCATGCTGCGGATAGGCCGCCGGTACATCGGCCGGCGCGGTACCGAGGTCGGCACCTGCCGGTTGATGACAGTACACACAGTGATCGTCGAACAGCGCCTGCCCACGCTGCGCCGCCTCCGAGCGTGGAACCGGCGCAGACGGGTCCGGTTCCGCCTGGTAAAAACCACCCTGATCCCAGAATCCGGGTTCGGAACAGCCGATGCAGGGATGGCCGGCATCGATCGGCGAACTGGTTCCACCGTTCCATTTGATGGTTGCGCAGGCGTTATGGGTGACCGGTCCGCGGCATCCGAGCTTGTAAAGACACCATCCCTTGCGGGCCCCCTCATCGTCGAAGGACTCAGCGAACAGACCCTGGTTGAAAAAACTCACCCGCGGGCAGCGGTCGTGCACGGTGTTGCCGTAGATCGACAACGGCCTATTCAAGGCGTCCAGCGCCGGCAGGCGACCGAAGGCCACGAAATGCGCCAGGGTCGCGGCGATCGCTTCAGGCAACGGCGGGCACCCTGGCAGGTTGACCAGCGGACGCCTGGCAAGACTGCCATTGTCCATCAGGTACTCGACGCCAACTGCGCCTGTCGGGTTGGGATCGGCGGCTGGCAGACCGCCGAATGCGGCGCAGGAGCCGACCGCGATCACCACCTGTGCAGCTTCCACAGATTCGATCAGGATATCGAGGTTGGTACGACCGGCGATCGTGGAACAGGTGCCCTGGCCGCCCAGCGGCACGGAACCGTCGACGATAAGGAGATAACCGCCGGCACTCGATGCCTCGTGACGCGCCGCCTCAGCGGCGGCGCCGCTGGCGGCCTGCAGCGTGTGATGGTAGTCGAGGGAAATGAAATCGAAGATCAGGGACTCGAAGGTCGGGGCATAGGAGCGGGTCAGCGACTCGGTACAACCGGTGCATTCCTGGAAGGACAACCACACCACCGAACGACGCCGTGCAGCACCGAGTCCATGCGCGATCTCGGCAGCCGCCGCCGTGGGCAGGCCCAGCATCGCCGCCAACCCAAAGCAGCGCTTCAGGAAGGCCCGCCGGCTTACACCGGCGGAAACCAGGTAATCCGCCAGAGTCCTGTCCGTACCCATGCGCCACGCGACCTCATAGTCCAGATACTCCGAGCATGCTCGGCGAGATACCTGACGTCAATCTCCTGCAGATGGCCCAACCGCAGGCCAGGTCGCGGTCAAAGCCGGACGGCGGCATCGCCACCGTGCTCGATCCAGCCGTGGATCATATTCCTGGTGCTGAATCCACTGGCGCAGTTGCCGTGGCGATCAATCACGATCACCCCGCCAAGTCCCTTCACCCTGCGCACGAGGTAAGCGATGCCGGCATCCACGGCCTGCCGCGCGTCCATGCCCTGCATGTCGATGTAATCCGCGATGGTCTTGGCTATCACGCAGCGCATGAAGTCTTCGCCATGTCCGGTGGATGACACCGCACAGGTCTCGTCGTCGGCGTACACCCCGGCACCTATCAGTGGTGAATCGCCCACTCTGCCGACGCGCTTGTTGACCATGCCGCCGGTCGAGGTGGCTGCGGCGAGATGCCCCTCAAGATCGCGCGCGACAGCCCCGACCGTGCCGTATCTGCCCGTTTCATCGGTGGGCGCCTCAGCAACGTGGTCCAGCATCGTGGTTTGCTGCTCGCGCGCCTGCTCAAGCTGCGCCAGCCGCTCCGGCAGCCGAAAGTAGTCATCCCCAACCTGCGTGAGGCCACAACGCGCGGCGAGACGCATTGCACCCTCACCGACCAGCATCACAGGTCCATCGTCGCGCATCAGCCGCGACGCGAGCACCACCGGGTTCGCCAGGTGATGGACCCCGGCCACCGCACCGGCCGTGAGGTCGCGGCCATCCATGATCGCCGCATCCATCTCGACCGCGCCGACCTCGTTGAGCACTGAACCGCGCCCGGCATTGAACAGCGGGTCATCCTCGAGCAGCACCACGCAGGACTCGACCACCTCGACCGCGCAGGCACCGTGCGTGAGCAGACGACGGCCGTGCGCCAGCACCGTGCCGATCGCCGTGCGCCAGGCGTCGCCTTTGGCACGCCGCTGCGCATCGTCGAGCGTGCCGGCACCGCCATGCACCATCAACGAGAATCGCCTGTCGTCCACCGCCGGTCGCTCCACACCTGGTTGCGGGAATTCTGGACCCACCAGCCCTGCAACGCCATCTGCACGCTCTACACGGTGCGGCCGTGCCGGTATCGCCGGGCCAGATGACGAAACGATGTTTGCCCACGGGGTGCCCGGGATTGCGTCGAGCTATGCGACCGTACGGCCGAGTCCACGCGAAACGGGGCACGGCGCCATTCGCGCTGAATGCCGTCGGCACCACGATGGCGCGACCGGGTGCAGCGCCTACCCGCGGACGCCGAGCCGGCGGTAATAGCCGCCAGCCTGTGAGGCCAACTGCCCGCCCAGTACGAAACCGGCAATGGTGCCGTTTCCGGGGATTTCGAAGTGCAACCCGCCACCGGGCTCGTCCACGGCGATCCAGGCATCGTCTGCGAGCTGTCCTGCCGGCCGGCAGACGCTGATCGGCAGGCTCGGCGTCTTTACCTTCACCAGAGGCGGCAGTGGCATGAACCGCTCCTCGCTGCCGGCGACATGCGCCGCGATCGCCTCGGCCTGGCGCCGGATCGGCTCGATATAGGCGAAGACCTGCCCCGACAGCGATGCGCAGTCGCCGATCGCATAGACATCGTCATCACTGGTGCGCATCGAATGATCGACGGCGATGCCGACGTCAGTCGCCAGGCCGGCCTTTTCGGCCAACTGGGTATTGGCGACAAGACCGGCCGCGGACAGGACCAGGTCGGTGTCGAACGATCGACCGTCGCCCAATGTCGCGCACAGGCGCTCAGCCGTGCCGTCCAGCGAGGCCAAGGTCGACTGAAGGTGCCATACCACACCCTTGGCGGCGAGACGGCAGGCCAGTTCGGTGGAAACCGCTGCTGGCACCAGGCTCGCCAACGGCCGGGGTGCGGGGTCGATCACTGTCACGGCCAGACCGGCGGTGGTCATGTCATCGGCAAATTCGCAGCCGATCAGGCCGGCGCCAAGGATGGTCACATGCTCCACCTGCGGGGTCATCAGGGCGCGCAGTTGTCGGTAGGAGCCGAGGTCGTTGACACGCACGATGCGGTCGCATGCATCGCCGCTGACCGGCAGCACACGTTGTTGCGCACCCAGCGCGAGTACCAGTTTGCCGTACTGGATGCTGCCCTTCACCGTGGTCAGGCGCTTGCGCGCGGTGTCGAGCTTGATGATGCGGGTGTCCGGACGCACCTCGATGCACAGCGCCGCCGCCTTGCTCGCGGCATCGGTGTCGATCAGGTCATCCGGCTGCTTGCCCATCGCCAGTGCCATCGAGATAGCCGGCTTCGGGTACACCAGGCCGTGACAGGCGCTTACCAGCAACACCGGCCGGTCCGGTTCGCGTCGGCGGATGGCCTCTGCCACCGACCAGCCGGCGACGCCGGCGCCGATGATCACCACGTAATCGGCACCACCCCTGCATTGCACCGACCGGGTGGCATCTGGCTGTTGCGGACGCGCCGGCGCAACGGTTTGCAAAACCTCCGGCAGCAGCCGCAGATCGCCCTTGGTCAGACCGCACAGCGGGCACTGCCAGTCATCGGGGATATCGGCATAGCGGGTTCCCGGCGCGAGGCCGGAGTCCGGGTCGCCCCTGGCCTCGTCATAGATGAAGCCACAGGCATCGCAGATCCAGCGCTGAAAACTTTCGCTGCTCATTTCGTTCACGCCTCGGGAATCGCGCCCAGGATACGTTCGAACAGGGCATCCAGTTCCTGACCGATCGCGTCCAGTTCTGGCGAACCGAACGGCGCGAACGCGGTGGTCGGCATGCGGCACGCGACCCTGGTCTGCTGGCCATCCCCGTAGACGTGGATGCGCAGCGGGATATCGTGCCCGGCCGGTTTACACGCGGCCCACACGCGGATCGCGAAATCGGGGCGGAACACCTCGAGGATCTGGTCGGCCGGCACAACCTTTCCGAGCTTGGCGGCATTGGCCTGGCCGTTGATATGGGCGACCAGACGCAGGCCGGTCTCATCGATCGCGGCGATCAGCCGCTGCACTGCCTGCTCCGGGGTCAGTTCCGTTGTAATCGTCTTCATGCGGTCTTCCAGCTTGATTCGGTGAAATAGCGGAGGGGACATTGTCCCCTCCATCGGGTCAGGCGGCCTGTGACAGGACGTCGAGCTCCTTGCGCAGGTGCTTGATCGCCGGGGTCACTATCGCGATGAAATAGGACTCGCGCAGCTTGCGTTGCGCCGGCGCGGTCCGCAGATACCCCTTGGCGCCCGTGTGCAGCATTGCCGACTGCGCGGCGCGCAACGCCAGTTCACCGGCAGCAAGCCGCAGCTGCAGGATCTCGCGGAAGAATTCGTCCGAGGTCTCGAACGGGTCTTCGGCCAGCGCCAGACAGGCATCCACCGCGTCGTCCAGTTGCTCCTGCAGTTCGTCGGGACGGTCGTCCAGGTAACCATTGACGTGGCCGAGCAGCGGCTCGACATCGCGGCACAGGTCGATGCACGACTGCACGTTACCCACCCCCATGCCGAACTGCAGCAACACGATGCCGGCGCGCGAACGGCGCAGGAACGCGGCGCCATCGTGGTCGATCACCATGGCATCGGGGATGAACACGTCCTTGAAGATGCAGGCGAAAGTACGCGTGCCCTCAAGCGCGGTGAAATGTGCCGACAGGCGCAGCTCGAAGCCCTCGACACTGCAGTCGACCAGCGCCATCACCGAGCGGTCACCCTGGCCCTCGAGGCCAAACAGTGTCCCGAACACGTGGTTGTCGCCCAGGTTGGATACCCATGGCAGCGAACCGTTGATGATATAGCCGCCGTCGACGCGCTTGCCGGTGAGCCGCAGCGGCTCGATGTTGGCGAACGCCTTCATGGTGTTCGACATCCCCGTCCCGCCCAGCACCTCGCCGCTGGCCAGCTTCGGCAACCAGGTGTCGCGCACACCGCTGTCGACCGCGTTCTGCAGGTACCAGCCACAGGTATCCTGGCACCAGGTCGCGAACCCGGTGGACAGACATTCGTGCGACACCGCGGCCATGGTCTGGATCGCCGCCCCCATGTCGGTCACCCCGTCGGGCCGCGCCGCCGCCAGGTGCTGACGAAAGCCGTCGATGGTGCCCAGTTGGCGCAGGAACGACTCCGGGTACAGCCCCTCCAGATCGATCTTCACCGTCAACGGCGACAGTGTCTCCTTCACCAGGCGGCGGGTCGCCGCAAGCTGCTCGCCCAGCGGCAGCACGGCCTTGAGGTCATTGCTAACAATCAGACTCATGACAGGCTCCTTTTCAATATCCGCCCTGATCAGGCCGGCTGCACGTCCAGCGTTACGTTGTTGCGCAGGGTGTTGGCAACCGGGGACCAGACGTTCGAATGGGCGATGATCTCGTCGATCTGCTCCTTCGGTGCGTCGCCCTCGGCGTCGATCTTGACCCGCACCGCGCTGAAACCGAGGGTCTTTGCCTCGTCGAGGTCGCCGGTACCCCATACCGCGGTCACGTTGATGTCACCCTCGAGCTGCAGTTCCAGCCTGGACAGCTTGATCCCGCGCGCCGTCGCGTTGGCGTGCACGCCAACTGCCAGGCAGGCGCCCAGTGTCGCCAGTACCGCCTCCGAGGGATTCGGCGCGTTGTCTTCGCCAAGCAGGTGCGGCGGCTCGTCGATCAACATCGGCGCGAGGTCGCGCACGTAAGTCTGCATGCGAAACTGTCCTTCGCAGACCGTCTTCGCCTTCAGGGTGACCAGCGAGTTGGGGTTCGCCCTGCCCTTTTCGCCGAGGGACATGAGGCCCTCGCTGTCGATCGGGCGCAGACAGCTCATGTTGCGGGCGATGGTCTGGGGGGAAGTGCTCATGGGAAATTTCTCCGGTGTGATCAAACAAAAAGTTGTTGTGACCGTTACAGGGCAAGGCCTGTGCCAACCAAAGAATTCCCTTTGTTATCCGCTTGTTAACTGATTGCCTGTGCGCGGCCGGTAAAGATCCGTCTGGACAGGACCGGTCAATTGTCGACATTGTCAAAGCGTTGCGTGCGGTTTGTCAGATTGTCGTGAAACGGCGTCGCCTCAACCATCCAGATTCAACTTGAGCATGCGATAACGCAGCTGCCGCGGGGTCAGACCAAGGCTGATCGCCGCCCGGGTCTTGTTGCCGTGTTGCAGGCGCAATGCCTCGAGAATCTGCCCGCTTTCGTCTTCGCGCACCTTGGCGTAGGGCCGCATGCCCTCCGGCAGGCCTCCGGGGCCAGCACCCTGCACATTCACGGGGCCTGCCGGCCGCTGCATCGCCGGGATCACGTTCGCGGGCGACGCAACCCCGCCCTCTTCCGCCAGGATCTCTTCGATCAACTTGCGCCCGATCGCCGGTCCCGGTGTCAGGAGCACTGCCCGCTTCACCAGGTTTTCGAGCTGGCGGATGTTGCCGGGCCAGGGATATTGCTCAAGCAACTCGACACTGCCGACACCGAATGCGACGACCGTGTCATATTCCTCGTTGGCCGCCTTGAGGAAATGCTGCGCGAGGATGGCGACGTCTCCTTTGCGTGCACGCAGTGGCGGCAGGCGGATAGGAAACACATTGAGGCGATA
>JAGRHB010000268.1 GCA_020445245.1 Gammaproteobacteria bacterium | reverse complement strand
AGGCACAAGCGCATGCAGGCGGGAACCACGCGCTATCATTGCCCACGCTGCGGCAGCGCATTGCAACACGTCCCTTCACGAACGGATTGCCCTGCACAATAGTGAGCATGGTCGATTTTTCAGCGTCGCCGCCTTGCGCGGCGCCCACAGCGTCATAAGCTGGGACCACACCAGGATCGTGGGATTGAAACCAATGAGCGAACATTACAAAGCCCTGAATTTTCATACGATGCCGGTCGGTGCGGGCTATGCGCGACCGGAGCAGCAGTTCCCCGGTGGCCTGAGCATTGACAGCCCTGCGCTGCAGGCGATGACTGACCTGCGCAAAGTCACCGCGCTGACCGTGGAGCGCACCAACACCCTGGCGGCGACACGTGAACGCATGGCCAAGCTCGGCGTACGCATGCTGCTGGTAACAGGCGCCACCGGCGCCGTGATGGGTGTCATCACTGTTACCGATCTCGATAGCGGCCGGCCCGAGAAGATCGCTGCCAAGACCGGCGAACAACCTCAGGAACTGTTGGTTCAGGACATCATGACATTGCGTGGGCGGATCGAGGTGCTGCGCCTGGAAGACGTTGCCAACGCCAGTGTCGGCCAGGTCCTGAACAGTCTGCGCCATGCCGGCAGGCGCCATGCGCTGGTGCTCGATGATCACGGTTCACAGCAGACTACGGAGATCTGCGGCATCTTCTCGCTGACCCGCCTGTGCGGACAGATTGGTCTCGACATATTGCCCGGCGAGTCGATTGAAAAAATCGAAGACGCGCTCAGCCGGTTGCTCGGCTGAGCGCCACCCGAAGGGCCGGCATCAGAAACGCTGGTTCAGCCAGCCGTTCACCGCGCCGAGCAGTTCCGCCTCTTCACCGTCGAAGAAGTGGTCTGCGCCGGCCACCACCTGCTGCGTGTAGTCGGCACCCGCTTTGGCTGCCTGGGAGGCGCGATCGGCGGCACTTGCCACCACTTCCGGCAAATCGTCACTGCCGTACAGGTCGAACACCGGCAGTTTCAGACCCGGCAGCTGGGACAGCGTATCCATGGGGCCGCCAGGGATGCCGCCCGACATGCCCACGGCAACGAACCCCTCGACCGGCAGATGCGCACCGCTCAGATAGTATGCGGTCATTGTCGATCCCTGGCTGTGTGCCACCAGCACCACCCTGTCGAACCCTTTGCCGCGAAGGTAGGCGATGGCAGCATCGATTCTCCCGGGGATCCAGTCGTAGATACCCGCGTACTGTGCATGTTCCGCCTCGTTGGCCAGTACCGGCATCTGGATCGCCAGCGTGTGCCAACCCGACTCGGTCAGGCCCACGCGCAAGGGCTGCACCACGGTCGGCCAATTCGGATGAACCCCCGTGCCATGCATCACGACCACCGCCCTGCGCAAGGCAGCATCGGTACTGGCGGTCTCAATGGCCAGAAAATCCGCCCGGCCGTCATTCAGATACACCGCCTCCCCGTCGAGAAGCGAGTCCACCACCTGCTCGGCCCAGCGCGTTTCCTTTTCCAGGTCTGTGGCATGTACGGCGGACACCGCCAACAGACAAACGGCAGAGACAATCGAGAAAACACTACGCATGACCAATCCTCCGCGACGCAAATACCCGAGTGTAATGAGTCGGCCAAGCGTTCGCACGCGGCAAAACTGCGCCGACTCACCGACCGCCGCCGGAATACGCAATGGCTTGCCCGAGAGGCTTTGCCGGCTATGATGAGCCGAACGAACTGGCAGGCGCCCGAGCGCCACGGGTCCTGATGAAAATTGCCATCCTTGTCATACTCTTCCTCGTCGGCAGCGTTGGTGGCGCGATGCAGGCACTGAAATATATCGAGCGGAAACGGCAGCGGCCGCCGCCGAGACACGACCCACCCGAGCAATGAACACTCAGCCCCGCCGCCTGCTGTACGACATCGTCGAATCGCCACTGCACCCGGATCTGTCCGAGCTGTGCCGCGAGCTGCAACTCGAGCACCAGGTATTCAGCATGCAGCGCAAGGCCATCGCCGGCCTCAGGCGCCGCCCGCCGGATATCGTCGTGGCGGATTTCTTCTTCGGCTTCGGCAACAACTATGCGGGCGCCAACGTCAGTAATCTCGACGTACTGCTCCGCAGCCTGCAACGCTTTGCACCCCGGGCCAGGACCATCGTCCTCGCCGACCGCAGCCAGATGCCCCATGTCGCGCGCCTGGCAGAGCTGTTTGTGCTGCACGCTGTCGTGCAACTGCCGACCGGCCGGGATGCGCTTTGTGCCGCGCTCGCCTCGTCCGGTCCTCAAGATGACTGACGTCTGTGCCGCTACTGCATTCAGTCTGTCAAGAGAGTCGCCTGTGCCTGCGCATGGAGGTGGGAAGATGAATCCAGACATCAATCGCCTGCTGATGGAACTCGAACGCACGATGCGCTCGGTAAACCATGAAGTGATCAATCCGCAGATCCAGGCGCTGACGATCGACGGACTGCGTCCCGTTCTGTGCCTGGTGGCCAATGCACGCGCACGCTACCTGAAGGCGCTCTTCGACCTTGGTGCCAGCACGAAGGACGAGTCTCCGACCGAAAGCCAGCTCGACGACCTGGCCAAACTGCGGCGCGCCTACGACGAACTGGTCAATGGCGCGAAGGCGCTGGAGACCGCCATTCAACGCGGTTATCTGGATATCCAGTCCGGCAAGCGCTGACCCCGCACCGGATCGTCAGAACCATCGCCGGGTTGTCCTGACGCCCAGTGCTTTTTGCGCTATCTTTTTCCGTCATGCCGATCGTAAGTCCTGTGCCATGGCGTTTCCTGTTGCTGGCCTCCGTGATGCTTTGCGGACCCTTCGTGTCCGCGCAGGCAGTGCCGCGACCTGCCGATCCTGCCGACTTCTCCATTCACCGGCTGACTTGCGAGAGCCCACTGCGTCTTACTCACGATTGTTCGATCTGGCAGGGCGCGACGCGTCCGATTGCCATTGGCGACTACCGGATGTCGCTGGCGGCGGGTGGCGGCGGCAGGACGATCCTGGTGTCACGTGTGCGCGAATCCATGGACCACAACGGCCTCGCGTTTCGCACCGACAGGATTGGGCAGTCGAGCAGTCAACGCGCGATCAGGGCCATCGAATTGATCAGTACCGCGCTCGAGGATCGCGGTGTCCACCTGCAGCGCATACGCCCGGTACAGCGTGGTCGACGGGTTGACGCCTACTATCTGCAGTTCTCAGACAACGCCTACGACTACCTGAAACAGTTCACGGTACTCGAATCCGGGCACTGG
>JAGRHB010000267.1 GCA_020445245.1 Gammaproteobacteria bacterium | reverse complement strand
TATCTGTTTGCGTTCTGCCACAATGATACAGGCCAACGCGCTGTTTCAATTAAATAATGAGGCGGGGGCCGCCTGCTTTCAAACATGGAGACCACCTACCACGTGAGCCCTTTAGACGGACAGCCCCGGCCGGACGAGCCGCAAGTGGTTGCCGGGGACTATGCCCTTCAGGGACTGATTGGTATCGAGAGCCTGAAACACAGCGCGCGCTTGGCCGGCCTGGCCGGGGGTGTGCTGTTGCTGCTCGTGGCGCTGGTCGCCTGGTTGGGCACGGCCGCTACGCGCCTCGACAGCTATTGGCTGATCTGGGCGGCGGTACCTGCACTGGCCGCCGCATTCGGCGGACCTCTGCTGGGCGGGCAATTGCTCAGCCGCCGTTTTCTTACCCGCTGGCGCCTGACGCTGGTGGCGGTGATGACACTCAGCAGCACCGCATGGGCATTTGCCTCGGCAATCGCGATGGGTGGGCAGCCGCCATCACTCACGCTTCTCGTCATCGCCTCGCTGGCGTTGTCGGTCTCGCTGCTCCCGACGCTGTCGTGGTTGCCCGGTGTGTCTATGCAACTGGCAGTGCAGCTGCTGTTCACCGCTGGCTTCGTGATCTACCCGGAGTATGGTGTGAACGCCTTCCTGCTGCCCCTGGGGCTATGGGTGTCGCTCAGCTTTCTGGCCTTGATGGCGGCCGTGTACGTGCGCCGTGTCGACCTGACCAAAGGCGAGGTACATTGCCTGCGCTTCGAGGCGGCGGAGCTGCAGAATCAGGTCGCTGGCGCCCATGACCAGCTGGCGCAGGCGGAGGAGCGGCATCATTCCCTCGAGGCCGAGCTGGCCGAGATCCTCAATCTTGCGGAAGACGCCAGTCGCACCAAGACCGAATTTCTGGCCACCATGAGCCACGAAATCCGCACCCCGCTGAATGGCATCCTGCCGATCCTCGAGATGCTGCGTGATACACCACTCAACCGCGAGCAGCAAAAGCTGGTGCGTACCGCGCAGGGTTCGTCGCGGCATCTGTTGCGCATCATCAACGACATCCTCGACTTCGCCAAGGTCGAGTCCGGAAAGCTGCAGTTGGAGTCGATTGAGATCGATGTCCGCGATCTGGTCGGCTCGGTAACGGAGCTGATGAGCGGCAGTGCGCGCAATCACAACCTGAAGCTGAGTGCGAGTGTCGCCGAGAGCGTGCCTCACGTGGTGCGTGGTGACCCGATCCGCCTGCGGCAGATCCTGATCAACCTGGTGAGCAACGCAATCAAGTTCACCGAGGAAGGTGGTATCCGGGTGGAGGTGTCGCGTGGCCAGACAAGCCAGAAGGAGGTCGAGCTGTTGTTTGCGGTGGCCGACACCGGCATCGGCATGTCGACGGAGACCGCCGATCGTCTTTTTCAGTCGTTTACCCAGGCGGATGCCTCGACCACGCGCAAACATGGCGGCACCGGTCTCGGGCTGGTCATCTGCAAGCGCCTGGTCGAACTGATGGGTGGCAAGATCGGTGTACGCTCGACCCCTGGGCAGGGTTCGACTTTCTGGTTCCTGGTGCCGCTGCGCAAATCGGTGATGGAGGTGCCGTCGGCACGCCGCAACCTGCAGGGGGTGCGTATCCTTACCCTGATAGCGGATGCCGAGAATGCGGCGCGCGTTGCACAGAATCTGCGTAGTTGGGGGGTGGTGGAAGAAGCCACGATTGAACCCGTGGATGCGGTATCCAAGCTGCGCTCCTCGGCGATGCTGGGTGACAGCTGGGTCTACGAGCTGGTGTTGATCGACGGCACCGGTATCGAACATCGTTTACCCGGCTTGTTGGCCGAGATACGTAGTGTCGATGCCCTAAAACGCATCAATATCGTCGTTGCCGTGCGTTCGGACGCGCTGGCGCAGAAGATCAAACGCGAATTCGGTGTACTGGTGCTGACCGATGCGCTACGCCCCGAGCCGCTGCGGCGGGTATTGCACCGCCTGTTCGACGTCGAGAGTCGCCATTTCGGGAATCCGGAACTCCGGCCGGAAGAGATCTATGATGACCTGAACGTCTCGGCGTGGGACGTGTCTCTCGACGAGATGCCTGAAGTGTCGAGGGGCGGCGAGTTTTCCGGCCAGGTGCTGCTGGTCGAGGATAATCCGGTGAACCTGGGCGTGGTGCGCAAGGCCCTGTCGAAGCTGGGCCTGGGTTGCGTGTCTGCGACTGACGGGAGCGAGGCTTTGTCACAGTTCGACAGCCAGCGCTTCGATATCATCTTCATGGATTGCCAGATGCCGGTGATGGATGGTTACGAGGCCACGCGCAGGATCCGGCAGCGCGAGAAAGGCGAGGGCCGTGCGCCGACGCCGATCATCGCGATGACGGCCAATGCGATGGAGGGCGACCGCGAGAAGTGCATCGATGCGGGTATGGACGACTACCTGGCGAAGCCGGTCAGTCTCGACGAGTTGCGTAACTGTGTCGCCGACTGGATCACGGCAGCGGAGAAGCTGCCTCAACGGGCAGCCCTGAATGCGCCGGTCAAACAGGAGCAGGAGAAGGCGATGAATCCGGTTCTCGATGAAGGTGTCCTGCGTGAACTGCAGGAAATCATGGAAGACGACTATCTTAGTCTGCTGCGCACCTATCTGCGCAATGCGCCGAAACTGCTTGCCGATGGGCATGCGGCGATCGACCGGGGCAGCGTCGAGGCGCTGGTCAACCCGGTGCATTCACTCAAATCCAGCAGCGCCAATGTTGGTGCCATGCAACTTTCGGAGCTGGCGCGCGAGGCGGAGCGATTGGCACGGGGTGGCAGCCTGGCGGATGCGTCGGCCGCTTTCCGCGCCGTCGAAGCCGCCTACCAGGTCGCCGAACAGGCGCTCAGGGAGCACGTCGCCAACGCCTCGGCTGCCTGACGCCGGACAGCGTCTCGTGTCTTACAGTGCTTCCGAGGCGAAATCGGCCAGACGCGAGCGCTCACCGCGCAACAGCGTGATATGTCCGCCGTGCGGCCAGTTCTTGAATCTGTCCACCACATAGGTGAGGCCTGACGTGGTCTCTGTCAGGTAGGGTGTGTCAATCTGTGCGACGTTGCCCAGGCAAACGATCTTGGTCCCCGGCCCGGCGCGTGTGATCAAAGTCTTCATCTGTTTCGGCGTGAGGTTCTGCGCCTCATCGAGAATGATGTATTTGTTCAGGAAGGTGCGTCCGCGCATGAAGTTCAGGGAGTGAATCCTGATCCGTGAGCGCAACAGGTCGTCGGTGGCCGCGCGGCCCCACTCGCCACCCTCTGTCTGCGT
>JAGRHB010000266.1 GCA_020445245.1 Gammaproteobacteria bacterium | reverse complement strand
CGAGACGATCGAAGGCGTGGAGTTCGCCTATATCCCGGAGACCGGCGACGTCCCGCTGGTTGCCGACCTGTCGTCCACCATCCTGTCGCGGCCGATCGATGTGTCACGTTTTGGCCTGATCTATGCCGGGGCCCAGAAGAACATCGGACCTGCCGGACTCACGCTGGTGATCGTGCGTGAGGATCTGATCGGCACGCCGCTCGACGGCACTCCGACGATGTTCAACTACACGACGCATGCCGACAACGAGTCGATGTACAACACGCCGCCGACCTACGGCTGGTACCTCGCCGGCCTGGTGTTCAAGTGGCTCAAGGGCAAGGGTGGGCTTGCGGGCATGGCCGAGATCAACCGACGCAAGGCGGCGCTGCTGTATGACGCGATCGACAGTTCCTCTTTTTATGCAAACCCGGTCGACCCGACGTGCCGTTCGTGGATGAACGTGCCGTTCACGCTGGCCGATGCGGCGCTGGACGAGGCCTTCCTGAAGGGAGCGAGTGCCGCCGGGCTCAAGACGCTGAAGGGCCACCGCTCGGTCGGCGGCATGCGTGCCAGCATCTACAACCCGATGCCGGAGGCCGGGGTGAAGGCGCTGGTCGATTACATGGCCGAGTTTGAACGCACGCATGGTTGAGTGCCGGTGCCGGTCGATCGGCAAGGCGCACCAGGCGGTGGCAACGGAAAGGGCAGATTGATGTACAAGATTCAGACGTTGAACAACATTTCGGTGGTCGGTCTCGACCGTTTTCCGCGTGACCGCTACGAGATCGCGTCGGAGATGGCGAACCCGGACGCGGTCCTGGTGCGCTCGGCAAAGATGCACGACATGAAACTGGCGCAGTCGGTGAAGGCGATCGGGCGCGCCGGTGCCGGTGTGAACAATATTCCGGTCGACGCGATGACCGCTGCCGGTATCCCCGTGTTCAATGCGCCGGGTGCAAACGCGAATGCGGTCAAGGAACTCGTGGTCGCCGGGATGCTGATGGCGGCACGCAATATCGGCCAGGCGTGGCAGTTTGCCACCTCGCTGTCAGGCGACGATGCGACGATCAACAGGGATGTCGAGGCCGGCAAGAAGAACTTCGTCGGCTTCGAATTGCCTGGGCGCACCCTGGGGGTCATCGGCCTCGGCGCTATCGGGGTCAAGGTCGCGAACGCGGCCCGGGCGCTGGGGATGAAGGTCATCGGCTACGATCCCACCATCACGGTCCGTGCCGCCTGGGCGTTGGACTCCGACGTGCAGCAGGCGCTGTCGGTCGATGATCTGGCGGCGCGCTCGGACTTCATCACCTTCCATGTGCCGCTGACCGACACCACCCGGAACATGATCAACGCCGACCGGCTGCGCCTGATGAAGAAGCGCTCGGTGCTGCTCAACTTCGCACGCAACGGCATTATCGACGACGAGGCGGCGGTCGCAGCACTGAACAGCGGCCAGCTGTATGCCTATGTTTGTGATTTCCCCAGCAACCTGCTCAAAGACCACCCGCGGGTCATCACCCTGCCGCACCTGGGGGCATCTACGGCCGAGGCCGAGGAAAACTGCGCACTGATGGTCGCCGACCAGGTGCGTGACTGGCTCGAAAACGGCAATGTCAGCAATGCGGTCAATTTTCCCGAGATCAATCTGCCACGCACCGAGGACGGCTACCGCATCGCCGTGGTCAACAGCAATGTGCCAAACATGCTGGGTCAGATCTCCACCGACCTGGCGGCGGCAGGCCTCAACATCATCGATATGCTGAACAAGTCACGCGGCGAGATCGCCGTGACATTGATCGATGTCGACAGTCCTCCCTCGGACGATTCCATGCAGCGGATCACCGGGATCAGCGGCGTGCTGTCAGTGCGTTGCCTGGGCTGCGACTGAGCGGACCGGCCGCATTCATGGACAATGGCGAGCGGCAGGCGGGGGCATGGTTTGCGCGTCCGGCGCCGCCCGGGGTTTTCGTAACGGCTAGAATCCCGTCATGAGTGAAGAAGATCAACTTGGCCGGATCCGCGATCGGATCGATGACCTCGACGAACAGATCCAGACACTGCTGAACGCGCGTGCGCTTGCCGCACAGGAGGTCGCCAGGATCAAACTCGCCTCGGACCCGCACGCGGTGTTCTACCGCCCCGAGCGTGAGGCCCAGGTCCTGCGCATGGTCAAGGAGCGCAATACCGGGCCACTGGGCGGTGAAGCGGTTGCACGGCTGTTCCGCGAGATCATGTCCGAGTGCCTGGCCCTGGAACTGCCGTTGAAGATTGCCTACCTCGGGCCAGAGGGGACCTTCACCCAGGCCGCGGCGCTCAAGCATTTCGGGCATGCGGTGGCCACAGTTCCGCTGGCGGCGATCTCCGACGTGTTCCAGGAGGTCGAGGGTGGCAGTTGTCACTATGGTGTGGTTCCGGTCGAGAACTCCACCGAGGGCGTGATCAGCCATACGCTGGACATGTTCCTGAATTCGCCATTGAAGATCTGCGGCGAGGTCACGTTGCGGATTCACCAGAACCTGATGGGCAACAATCCCGATCTTGGTGCGCTGAAGGTCGTCTATTCGCATCAACAGTCACTGGCGCAGTGCCGCGGTTGGCTCGACCGCCACCTGCCGCAGGTCGAGCGTATACCCGTCGGCAGCAATGCCGAGGCCGCCAGAAAGGCGGCCGAATCGAGGGACGCCGCGGCGATTGCCGGGACCACCGCGGCCGATCTGTACGGTCTGCAGTTGCTGGCACCCAATATCGAGGACGATCCCGGCAACACCACGCGGTTTCTGGTGATCGGTCAGCAGTCGGTGCCGCCGTCGGGCGACGACAAGACCAGCCTGCTGTTGTCGACCCGCAACGAGGCGGGAGGCCTGTACCGTCTGCTGGCTCCGCTGGCCGAGCACGGCATCAGCATGACCCGCATCGAGTCCAGGCCGTCGCGTCGAGGCAACTGGGACTATGTGTTTTTCGTCGATATCAAGGGTCACCGCGACGACGAGAAACTGCAGCTTGCGTTGGCCGCGTTGCAGCAGCAGGCCGGGATGTTCAGGGAGTTGGGCTCTTATCCCAGGGCCGTGCTGTGACAACAGGTATGTCCTTCGTGCGCCGGTCCGCGGCATGTCCATCCATCCTCTGATTCACCCAGGACTTGCAGCAATCCCCCATGGCTAATCGATTCATTCAACAGGCTGCTCCCGGGCTCGCTTCGCTCAAGCCGTATGTGCCCGGCAAACCCTTGTCCGAACTCGAACGCGAACTCGGTATCAGCGGTTCGATCAAGCTGGCATCGAACG
>JAGRHB010000265.1 GCA_020445245.1 Gammaproteobacteria bacterium | reverse complement strand
CATTTTGTTCGCTTTCGTACCTTCACGTTCGGCTGGGCTGAAGTACGGAGCCACCTGACCTCAATATGGCACAGACACCCGCTCCGATATGTCGGGCACAACCCGGCCGGGAGTTGGGCCATATTTCTGATGCTGGGTCTCTGCCTGCTCATCGTCGTCACAGGCATACTGGCCCTCGGCGGTGAAGAGCAACAGGGCCCAGTCGCTGGGTTGCTGAACTATGCCCAGGGAAATCTGGCCCATGAAATCCATGGGTGGCTCTCCTGGCTGATGCTGGGAATAGTCGCGATCCATGTGCTCGGCGTCTTCGCTGAAAGCCTGCTACTTCGAGAAAACTTGGTCGCTGCGATGCTCAGCGGGTTCAAGTCATCGCCGGCGCACACCACTCAGACTCCCTCCCACTGGAAAGTCGGCGCGACCATGCTGCTGGCCAGCATCGCTGCCGGACTGTTTTGGTTTCAAGGTTATTTGACGGAGACGCCGGCGCGGCCCTACCAGCCATTTCTGGGACCGGCTTTGCCCGACAACCCCATCTGGCGCGAAGAGTGCGGTGCCTGCCACCTCGCCTTCCATCCCAGTCTCCTCCCCGCGCGCTCATGGAAGGCCTTGATGGACGGGCAGGCATCCCATTTCGGCGAGGACCTGTTCCTCGGACCGAGTGCGGTCGAGGAGATCGAGGCCTTCCTGTTGAAGAACGCTGCGGAGCAGGCATCGACCGAGGCAGCGTGGAAGATCGACCGCAGCATCCCTGCGTCAGAAACGCCGCTGCGCATCACGGAGACAGCCTACTGGATAGACAAGCACCGGGAGATCTCCGACACCTTATGGGAGCACCCGAGGGTGAAGGGGAGGATCAGCTGCGCAGCCTGCCACCTGGATGCAGAGGCAGGCACCTTCGAAGATGCGGCGATGCGTCTTCCGGATGGCGTTGAAGCAGGGCCGGAGCGCAAATAGGGCGCGTCAATGATGTTCGACAAACAAACCTTCGCTGGCTTCAGTCCTGATTCAACTTCCGTTGCGAATGTTGACCAGTAGAGGCCAGTCGATGAAACACCAATCCACTTACTGAAACGAGGTGACCGTGAATAGAAAACTGATAAGCACTGCCGCTCTGCTGGCCGCGCTACCGTTCTGTACACAGGCCGATGCCGTGTCAGAACTAGAGACACGATATCAGGACCAGGGTGCCGGCACGTTCAGCACGGCGGCAGGAGAAGCGCTGTGGCGCAAACCCCACATCGATGTCAAAACCGGAAAGGAGCGTAGCTGCACCACGTGTCATGGCTCAGACCAGACAAAGCCGGGCCAACATCAGCGCACCGGCAAGATGATCGAGCCGATGGCGCCTTCGGTGAATCCACAGCGGCTCACTGACGTGGCAAAGATCGAGAAGTGGTTTGTCCGCAACTGCAAGTGGACCCTCGGCCGGGAGTGCAGCGCCCAGGAAAAAGGCGATGTGCTGGCCTTTCTCAAGAACCTGTAAATAAACGATGCAATGGAAACAGAGGTGAGATATGAACTACAGAGCCATACCAGCCCCCCTTTTGATGATCTCGTCGGCGATATTTTTGAGCAGTAGCATCGCGCTTGGCGCTGATGGTGAACCGGGCATTTTCAGCCGCCTTTCCGGACCCGGCGAGGCACCGGGGGTAGCACCGGTCGACAACCCGCTCTACCTGCAGGAGTGCGGCGGTTGTCACTTCCCGTATCAACCGGGGCTGCTGCCGGCGCGCTCCTGGAATAAGCTCATGGGTGGACTCGAGAACCACTTCGGAGAAAATGCGGAACTTCCGGCCGGCGACACCAAGGCGCTCACCGATTATCTGGTGAGAAACGCGGCTGACCATGCGAATTTCAAACGTTCGAGGAAGATTATGAATGCCCTGCCTCCTGGTGAGACGCCGCTGCGCGTCAGTGAAACACCCTATTTCATCGACAAACATGGCCAGCTGTCCCGTGCCATGGTGCAGGACAATCCGGGTGTCGTCTCGATAAGCCGATGTGGGGTTTGTCATACCAATGCGGACAAGGGTTCTTTCAGCGAATCGGGAGTCCGTATTCCCGGGTTCGGCCGCTGGGAAGACAGGGACTGACGACAGGTGGCAGGGGTAAAGACAGGGCGACCGGTGGTTGTTTCAACTACCGGTGGCTCCGTATCATCAAACAAGCACATGGGGACTCATCATGAACATAACGCAATGTACCCGGTACCGGGTCTGGGACCTGCCGGTCCGGCTGTTCCACTGGATCAACTTCCTGTCCATCTTCAGCCTGATCGCCGTCGCACTGATCATGATGTACAAGCAGGAGCTGGGCATCACGGGCACCGACGCGAAGATCGGCCTGAAGGCCCTGCATGTCACAATCGGCTACGTCTTCGTCGTCAACCTGATCATCCGCCTGGCATGGGGTTTCTTCGCCAGCCGATACGGTCGCTGGGGCCGTATCCTGCCGGGGCCGGGCTTCATGCGATCGTTGCGCGGCTACATGACGTCTGTGCGCAACCGGGAGCCGCAGCAGTTTCTCGGTCACAACCCCCTGGGCCGGCTTGCCGTGACCGCAATGTTACTGTTGATGCTGACGCTCACGGTGACCGGCCTCATACGTGCCGCCACAGACCTTTACTACCCGCCGTTCGGCACGCTTGCCGCGCACTACGTGGCAGAAGCCGGCATCGATCCTACGGCCATCAAACCGTATGATTCAGTCGGTACCGACCCCAAGCGCATGGCAGAGCTGAAGGCGTTCAAGGGTCCGTTTGGTCAGGTGCACAAGTACGCCGCCTACACCCTGATGGCCATCGTTCTGATACACATCGCTTTCGTGGTCCGGGCGGAGGTCGTCGAGGGCGGCGGCATCATCTCGGCGATGTTCACCGGTAACAAGGTTACGGACAAGCCACCGGTGGATATCTGATGCGTTGCCGATATCGCCTTATAAGGGGTGACGCCAGGGCCCGTTGACCCGATTCTGCCGCCCGGTGAGCCGGGCCGGTGGTTTGCGGTCTGGCGGGGTGAACTGTCAGACCGGACCGCCACAGCACCCGCGCTTCGCATGAAGGGGCCTGCTGTGGCGGTCGCCGTCCCGTTTAGAAACGGATATGCATCGAGTGGTTGAGCGTATTCGACGACCCTCGCCAGTTGTCGATGTGGTAGCGCGTGAACGGCAGCTCGGTCAGCTCGAAAAACCGCTGCCAACCTATTCGCTCGACCCATTCGCCCAGCCGCTCCCAGTCCCTGGCGTCCTGCTGATAGCAGCGCAGGATCTTCTTCACGGTCTTAGCCACCTCCGGCC